>NZ_CP084224.1 GCF_020268605.1 Arsenophonus apicola | reverse complement strand
TACAGTATTGCTTAGTGCCTTTGCTTCAAGCGCTTTAACTCTATAACTATCTTTACCAAAACTTTTTGATTTTGATGGAAATTCTTTTGTTTTTCCTAAAAAATAATCACTTGTCTCTTGATTAAGTTTTTTTTCAGCAACATTAAGATCAAAATATTTGTAGTCAACATGGTAAACATGGTTATCTAGCTTTATTGTCAATTGTGACGGAAATTCGTTCCCTTCTACCTGTTCCCAAATTCCAATAAAATCTTTTCCATATTCTTCTTTACAACCAATAATCATTAAAAAAATAGACATGAATAATACAAAATAAATATTTCTCACAATTACTCCTTAGTTGATCGAGATTGCACAAATTCATTTTGCAATTAGTAGTTATCACTTACTAGTCTGTTTGTGGAAATTTGTCGGTTTTCCCCATAAAAAAATTCAATATTTCTTGGTTAATCCTTTCTTTCTCCATTTTTTCCTTTTGCTCGACCAGATAACGCGCATTTTGCAGTTGCATTTGTTGTGCCTGCATCTCTAACATCTCCTGCTGGTATCGCAATGCCAGCTGCTCCCTGTCTTTCGGTGTTTCCACCCGATTGAGTTGCCGTCTCAGCCCTTCAGCGGTCTCAATCCGTTTGTTTGTCGCTTTGTATTGTGCTTCGAGTGTTCCCGCCTGACTTAACAGCTTATCAAACACCGCCTGCACCTTCGGGTCTTGACTGGTTAACCCATACCGATTGCGCAAGGAAGGTAAATCCTGTGCCCGCTGATAAATATCCATCCAGTCACCCATTGGTAATAACTGTTTTATCTTCGGGTCATTCAAAAAATCACCGAGCTTGTTATTTCCCTGCATAATGCTCTTGTAATGCTCATACTGATTTTTCGCCTGCAAGATAGATTCCTTGGCTTTTTCAAGTTGTGCCAACGATTCCCTTGCCTGTTGCTGGGCATTTTTAACCATTTGCGTTAATTCTGCGACACTGACCGTCGGAATTCCCCCTGAAAAAGCGGGGGAACTTAAGCAGGTTATTATCAACGCCAACCTCAATGTTAATTTACTCCCCATATCGGCTCTCCTGTAAAAAGCGTATCCGTTTCTTTCCTGCCGAGTTTTTTCAACACGTGCAGAAATTCTGGATACCAAATATCGCGGTCATCGGTTTGTAATTTTTGTCGAACATCAACCGCAACCATCTCATCCAGAAATGCACTCACCCACACCGCAGGGTCCTCGGTTTGCAATTTCTGCCGCACCTGCTCGGCTATTTGCAGGTTTCTTTCTGTCGCGGACAAGAGCGGTAACCAATATTCAAGTTCAGCGCCTAACATCAGGCTGCCTATCACAGTTGCTGAACCTTGTTTTATCATCACCTTTCGGCTGTATTCGTTTAATTCGGTGATTTTTTCAAATTCTCGTCCTGTAACACCAAATTTCGCATAACTTTCCCTGTTAGCTTTAGTGTTTGCCATCCACTCCTGCGTGATGACCTGTTGAACAATTGTTGCTGCCATCTCGGTTTTAAGGGCATGTTCAAGCGTTTGCGTATCCATCATGAGGATTTCTCCTCGCATCCTCCCCGCTAAGAGAATTTCTTCTATTTTTGCGGCCGTACTCTTAAACGCCAATGACACCCAATATTCTGAAATCTGATTAATCAGCAGACTTCCCGGCGCTGTTGCATGCATCCGTTCCTTGAGATAAAAGAAAGTGTTCAGCATCACTTCAACGACTTCCGGATGGCGTTCGACATACTCTTTTTTCAACAAACCGGAGCAATCAAACGCTAAACGACGAAAACAGGTCGGATCAAACGTATTTTTGGGTGAGTCTAGCACCCACGCATAATGGCCTTTCTTGCCCCCTGCGTTACGGCACCATTTTGCCAATCTGGCTCTTAATCCGTTTCCGCCCGTCTCGTTAATGAATTGCAATAGCAGCGAAAAACTCCGGTTTTCAACCTGTGCATGCTTCATCACTGCATCTATCGCCAACTGAATGACATGCTCTTCCTCCGGTGTCGCACCCCCTGCGCATTGCTTGACCGTATCAAACAGGTATTGGCGAAGGTTGACAGTGTCTGTTAGTTGAAACGGATTGATGCCTGTGAATTCACCAGGTTTAATCGCAAAATATTTCCCTCCTAAAGCCCGGTGCACATTTTCCATCGAATGGTTATAATCGATGGCAAATATCATCGGGTTCCAGCGACTGAAAAAAATGAGCTTAATGGCTGCCGATGACGATTTCCCGGCGCCCGTCATTGCATGATTGACAATATGCCCCGGCAAGGACTTACCGGTTGAGTTTTCCCAAGGTGGGCTATCATGCGCGTTTAAAAAATATATCCCACCTTTATTTGTTTTTATCGGCATTAACGCCGTACCGTCGCCCGGCGGATTGCCCTTTTCTTTTCCTATCGGTGTTGCATGCAAAGAAAAACCACAGCTAAGATTTTCTGTCGATTTTGGCATGGCGTAAATCACATCATTGTAACCGGGAAACAAGGTCAACCAGGTGAAAATATTCGTGCTCGTTGACCGGACAAAACCGGTATTTTTTGCCATCATGATGGACTGCATTTTTGCGCCGTTATTGACCGCGTCGTCAGCTGTTTGGCCAAACACAATTAAACTTGCATGATATTGCCCAAATACCACTCTTCCCTGCGTCACTGCCTGCACGGCATCTTGTAGTGCGTCGGTTTGTTCGGATTGCCCTTCAGTCGCTGATAGGTCCGAAGTTTGCACTTTCAGTTTGCGTTTAATTTGATTCCGGTCTTCAAAATGAAAACTTTGCGTCAATATAAAATCAGATTGTTCTTCTAGTGCTTCATCCCACATCCCAGGGGTCGTCGCTTCCGGATAATCTCTTAAGTCAAAGGTAGAAGCAAACCGCGTTTTTCCTCGATACGGGCGATTCTCAACATAGTCATAAGCCCCAAACGCCGTTTCGCTATCGATAATCAGGTCACCTAACCGCGAATCCGTAATAGGAACAGGATGCGCAGTGCCATTTAAAATAAATGAGAAAAATTGACCAATCTGCGAATACAGCTTGCCGTCATTTTCTTCCATCCCCATTATTTTAATGCCAAAAGTGGCGAGCATTTCCTTGCAAATGGATAACAGGTCACCCATTCTGGCGATGCCTTCCTCTAAATCCTGATATTTAAGCATCAATACCATCGCATACCCTACCTGACGAAATTCGCCCTTCTTGAACGGCTCGACATATTTGTCGACAAAATCCTGTAAAATAGGTAATTCAAGGTGATACGCAGTATCGTGACAAATTCTGGTTTTGTAGCAGTACGTTTTCACAAGCAACTGATTGCCCTCTTGCCTTCCTAGTGCCTGCAAACACCGATTAAGTAATAGAAACTCCTGATTTAAGAGAGTGGGGTCACGGGTTTCGTGCGATACCCCGTCAAACCGGACAAGGGAAAGTAAGTGTGACTGACCGAGTGTACAGATAGAAGGGTGAACGTGATGCCCTAAGAATGGGGCTTTAAGACGCTCCGGCGAGAAGGTTTTTTTTAACAAGTCTTCTGACATATTTTTCTCTCCATTGAAGAGTCCGAGGGGTGATGACAAGATGGCGACCATATGCTTTGTTCAACCACTGACGTTTTCGATGAAAAAAATAACGACGAATAGCTTTGTCATCACGGCTGCACAGCATTCTCATGCCGAAAATCCCACCAAGGAAAGGAAAAGAAAACCCTAACCCCCACCACCCAAAAAAATAAACCCCTGAAAACAAGCCAACTGCTGCGCCTATCACTAAAAAAATTAACGGAAAGAGGGGGATGCCACAAAACATCGCAACGCGTGCCATGGCATTATGCGAGTCGAAACTTAAATTCGCTTGCGTGTGCATCAGGAAATCGCCCCACCCCAAAGCGAGTAAGCCCAACCCGCCAAAGCAACCGCCCCCCCGACGCACCCTATCACTCCTACATGCTTCACGTAATCCATCATGGTGGTATCCATCGTGCCCGCCATGCGCGATATCATCCAGCACACCCCGACATAAACCATCGAACTGACCGCCGCAACCCCACCCAAAATGATGACCGCCGTTCGAAACTCCTGAGCAAATTTGACTAAAGGGTCATACCACACCGCATTAGCCACAGCAGGAATAAATAAATACAGAATCACCAAAAAAAACGGAAAAACATTAACATTTTTCTTTTTCACTTAAAGCTCCTTTGATTCAATGTCAGATTGCGTGACGGTAATAGCCTCTGGAAAATCCCTCAAGACATCCCAAATAGCAAAATTTTCACGCTTAAGATTAGGTGCATCTTCTTTTCGGGTTCTTTCTTGACGGGTGCTGGGTACAACGTACCCTATCCGCTCAACATAACTCGTCTTTGCAAATTGCGCTTCAGGCTGTTGCCCGGTGGTGAAATCCCCGGCATAATAACAACTCAGCGCCCTTTTTAGTGAACCGCCTCGCCGATAACAATCGGTGAGGATTTTTTCAAAAACAGTCAGGTTGTGGCAGGGAGAAAGTAGCTTCTCTGCCGTCATGCCAAAACGCGCAAAATTCGTACTGGTGATTTGCATTAATCCCACCGAGTAGCGATGTTTTTTTGCCTCAATTTGCTTGATGCGCGCTAACGCTTCGGTTTTGTTGGCAGGAAAATGCGAAATGACACGGGTATTTGTCGCGCTGCGTTCAGCTTTCGGGATGATTTCCGCGATGGCATACGGATTGAAATTTGATTCCACGCGGGCAACATCAAATGCGGTCTCAGGATGGACACTAGGGGCACATTGCATCGCGAGTGCCAGAAATGCCGTAGGGGTTAACATGGATCACCTCTTTTTAGAAGAGGTTGTTCTTTCCTCCTCTGTTCCTAGAATGACTTTCAGCTTCTTCTTAGCTTCCTCAGCGTGGCGCTCTATGACGTATTGCACAAACTCAGTGACTAAGATAGGACGACCGACATAATGACCAATATCCACCACAATTTTGTCAAGTTGGTCACGCAATACCGCGCCCACGTAAAGACGCCTTCCCTTGCGAGAAAGTTGTTTAAACATGATTTTTCCTTGATATATTGTTTTTTAGCGAAGAAGATAGGTACGAGGGAGGCAACGATTGTCGATACTGGATTTAGACTCTGTGTTGAAGAATTTGTTTTTCAGCGCAAGAATAACCTCAACCAACGCTTCTATATTTTGATGCTGTTCTTTTGCTTCTTTTTCCAATCCCCAAATCTCGTCAAGAATGGCGGATGTTGTTCGGGGTTTTTGGCTGTTGATTAGATTCAATCTTAATAACCGTATTTCGTCAGCTATCCTGCACTTTTCACGATAGCGCATTTGACGACGATAACGGCAACGTTGACGTGCGTTCATTAATATCTCCCGCATAAAGTGATTTGAGTGGTGAATACGCTAAATACATCGTCACCCCGAAACCACTTGATGTGGTGTACACCTGTGTCGGCATACGTCCGGCCAGAAAGCTAACGTTAGCTTCGCGTTGAAATAAAATTCAACGCTACCAATCTCTCACGATACTTACTGAGATTGAGAAATTGGCACTGAATGTTAAAGAGCGGTACAGCGAAAACTTTAAACAGCTAAAATCTTATTTAAACAACGCGGTTGACTCCCTCAACAAACAGACAATCGCTGTCACTGAGAAGGCGTAGCGGAAAACCGGCTTTAACGCTTCAAACAGATTTTCCATTGAGAATTCATTGACGTCAGGTACAAAAGGAAACGTGTCATTAAAGTAACCTGACAAAACAAACCCAACCGTTAGCCAAAAAAAGACGACAGGAAAAGAAAAAAGTGCCCTGGTGACAAACCGAACAAAGAAGTTACTTAAAATCACGGCGATATTTCTTTTCGCCTTGACTTCCCCACGTAGGATCGGGGTGTTTTTTAAGTACGAAGTTGCCTTGCCGTTCATTTAAGTCTCCTTTGATACATTTGACTTAGTTAATTTATAGCACTTAATTTAAAAATGTGAAGGTCTTTTGAGTATTTTTTTTGTATGTTTTTGAGGTTTTTTTATAAGTGCTAGTAATTTATCATCTTTTCAACTAACTTTTAATTAGACACTAGAGGGAGATTTAGTTGTGAAAAAAAACTTGAATTATTTAGATAAAATAGAGGCATTACTAAACAAAAAAGGGATAACACAAAGGAAGCATGCTTCTACAATCGCAAATATACTGGGTATCCAATACAAAAGTGCAAAGCAAAAATTAGATAAAAAAAGAGGCATAAAACTCAGTGAAATAATAACAATATTTAAATACTTTAATGAGCCTTTTAAAATAAAACGTAATCATAATTGCGTTTATATTGTTAATGATGTTCATAAAATATGTAACATTAATGTTTGCAATAAAATCGTTACACATTTCGAAGATGGATGCATGCATGCTATAAAAAAAGACGATATATTTATTATTTATGAGGACAAAACTAAAATGCTTGAAGCTGGTAATCAGATATATCAAATTAAAAACATCGAATTTTTGCCAGCTCCTAAAATCGCCATCTTAGACAATGACATAGACTTACTTAATTTGCTAAAAAAAATAACAAAAAGATACGGAATAGAAGCTGACACTTATCAAACAAAGGAAGAGCTTTCTAAGAAAATGAATAAAGAAAATTATCAAGCATTCATTATTGATTGGTTGTTAGATTTTAATGAAACATCAGAGGATCTAATTAAAAAAATTGATATAAGTGAAGAAGAAAGTAAGAAAATAATCATTCTTACGGGGCAATTAGAAAACTATGAGAAAAATATTGGGGATATTATCTTAAATTACGATATAACTTTAATAGAAAAACCAGCAAAACCACTTATAATTTCTTCTATTTTGTTATCAAGTTTGTTTTTCTGATACTTCTATTGGAACTATTATTAAAAACGATGAACCAATATTTGGGATTGATTTTATATAAATCTTTCCCTGTAAAATTTTGATATAATTATCTACAATAGTTAAGCCTAGACCAAGCCCTTGCCTTGTATTTTTCTCAGCGCCTTGATTGAAGGCTTTAAATAAGTATTTAATTTTTTTCTTATCAAATCCCAACCCATTATCCTTTACTTTTATCAATAAATTATTTTTTATAATTTTTACATGAATTATAATTGTTCCGTTAACTGTAAATTTATTAGCATTCTCTATTAAATTTATTAAAATCCTATATATTTTTGATCTATCAGATAGTATATTTATATCTTCACAAGAATTAAATATTTTAATTTCATTATCATTGATAACTGTAATGTCATTTAAAATATCCTCAACAACCTTGTCAAGAGAAAATAAACTTTTCACTATTTTGATTCTTCCTATTTCTAACTTCGAGTATTCTAAGATTTCTTTTGTCTGCTCCATTATTTTTTTTGCATGTTTAGAAATGACTGACAATTCATCACGTAATTGGTTTTTTGCTAATTGGTATTGAATAATATCAGTGGCAATTATTATTTTCTGTATAGAACTAGATAGCTCATGATATATAGATGATATGAAAATATTTTTTTTCTTTAGTGTTTGTTGTAAAGAAAACATATTAAAAATAATTAAAATTAACAAAATAAATGATACTACAGCAAACTTAGAAGAAATATCTGAATTTTTTATTACTGATGATTTTATATCATTAAATTTACTAATTTGCACTTCATATATCACCTCTTGTAAATTAACAAGATCTAGCTCAATTATTTCAATTAATGATATCAATTCTTTTTTACTGACAATATATTGTTTGTATTTTTTATATAAATAATCAAATGAATTTAATTTAATAAGTAAATCATTTGTAATATATATAATTTTTTTATTATAAAAAAAATTATCATTTAATTCTGATTTATTCTTTAAAATTTTTATTTTTGATTTAAATACTTCTTTATTATTAATAAATTCATCATCTTCATGTACTGAAGAAATTAATAAATGAGTCTTCATTTTTTCAAATGAAAGCATTATAACTTCCGCAGTAGCATAATCTGCTAAGTTAGGCTCAATTTCATGATATCTATTCTTAATGTCAATGAAGTTAATGGTAATTATGAAAAAAAACACGATTAACAAGAAACAAAAAAAATAGATAAAAAACTCTTTTTTTACAATCATATTTATTTAAACTCTAAGAGTTTGATTTGCCACACAGTTTTTGCATTGACTGATAACAAGTCAAGATCTGGATATGAATCACGGGGATAAATAATTACAAACGGCCCTAACTCAGAAAGTTCCATATAGTCGCCGTTTTTTTTATAAGCAAGTATAACCTCATAATCTAACAACTCTTTTACTGGCAAAGTAAAGGAATAATTATCATAAGCAAACGCTCTTACTGTCGTAGCTGTTATTTTATATTTATTAAGTATCTCTTTAAATTTAACACCTAAAAATTCATTCTTTTTTGTAAAATTTGTAGATGTTACAATTGAATGAGAGGGTAACTTCTCTAAATCATGTCTCGTTATTTTTATTGTTTCACCATCTTTTTTAAGGTAAAGGTAGTCTATTTCAGAATTTGCCGAAATAGATATAAAAACCAGTACCATTAATAGATTATAAATTTTACTAAGTTTTCTTTTTTTTAAATTCAATTTGAATCCCAAATTCATCAAGTCCTATATATTCCCAACCACGACGTCTATAAAAAAATTCAGCTTTTGATCCAGGATCAGTTGTTAACTTTATTTCATCCGTGCCTTGCTCAAACATCCAGTTTGTCACTCTATTTAAAAGTTCTGTTCCAATACCTTTGGATTGATATTCAGGCTTAACAAACAATCCTCCTATTATAGGCTTTTCTATGAAAATACCAAAACAGAACCCCGCATAAACATCATTAACTTTACAGATCCACCCGCCGCCTTGTTCAATATCAGCTACAGCCTGATTTCTTTGTAGATACTTAATTTGATGTGGATGCACTAAATTTTCTTCTACAGAAAATCTAATCTCGTAAAAATAAGGTAAATGTTTTTTTTGTAATTTGTAATATTCAATTAACATTTGCATATCCGGTATCCTTATAAATCTCCATACTTTTGATAAAGTAATTCCCTGACTTCATCAGCAATCTTGGTCCCTCTCATGGCGCAAGCTGATTTAATGAGCTTATGAAGACTTTCAGGAACATCTATTGTCAACCTCTTCATCTTTTCCTTATCTTTCTGGTATTCGTTATGAAAACGACTTTCAACCCAAGCGTCAACATCAGAATTAGGCTTATTTGGTCTAGAACCAAAAGTTATTTTTTTTCCAGTCATATTATTCTCTGTTTCATTATCTCATCAACCAAATCATAAATTTCTTTCGATGCAGCACAATTTATATCTAACTCAAATACAGCTTTACCGATTGCGGCGGCTTCTGCAAATATAACCCGTTGTGATATAGTACTATTAAAAACTTTTGTATCATAAATCGCCAAAGCATCATTTACATCACGCCCTATCGCTGTATTTACGATTTTACGATTAATAACAAATGCAGATTTAAGTTTTTCTTTATAAATTTTTGCTTCTTCAATTAATGTAATAACTTCTTGAGATGCCCAAACGTCATATGGGGAAGGTTGAACTGGAATAAGAACAAAATCAGAAGCCATTATCGCAGAACGTGCTAAATCTGTAACTCTAGGGGGGCCATCTATAACAATATGATTATAGTCATCAATAAATTTACTAACATCTTTATGAATAGTAGCCCTAGGAAGACCAAGAACAGAAAATAATAATTTTTCTTCTCTTGCCGCAGACCAATCCAAAGCACTACCTTGAGGATCAGCATCAAGGAGCAAAACTCGTTCCCCGGTAGCCGCTATTCGAGATGCAATATTAACACTTAGCGTAGTTTTTCCCACCCCGCCTTTTTGATTTAATACAGAGATAATCATAAACGTCTCCAGAAATATCACAGCATATCGTAATATCGTAATATCGTAATATCGTAATATCGTAATATCGTAATTACGATTAATGCTTATATTATTAATATTATTATTAATTTGTCAAGAAAACTCCTTAAATACGATTTTACTTAAAATCGTAATTCATTTTATTAAATGATTTTTAATCTTAAAAATCTCTTTCTTGCCTTTCTCTCTCTTGCGCGATGCTTCGACTTTAGGACAATTTTGATTTCGATTTTTAAAAGTTACTTTGTCTGAGGATGGATCAAAGAGAACTTCATAATCAGGGAGGTCATTATTTGTAAATAATGTTTTTAATTTTTGTTTAAACAAACGTATACTTGAAACGCTACCTGTTTTTAAATGTAATTTTTCAAGTGAGATAATAAACTCATGCTGATTTCCACAATGCTTACGTGCAATCTCATAAATCCTTCGATCTATCGCTTTTCGTATCCGAAAATAATCAGGACTTATTTGCAAAACTTTAGTTTTAGTTATTGCTTGATACAACCAATCGGGTAGAGTGATTTCCACCATTCCTATTTCCAGCTTTCCCTTTTTCTCTTCTATTATTCGCCAACTATCAATTAATCCAAATTCTATTGTTTCTTGTTTATCTTCTGAGTAAATAATATTGGTTTTAATTGTTGTTCCTTTCAACCTAGACAAGGCTTTTTCTAATTCAAGATAAGAACGTCCGCCTTTATCTCGGTTGGTCGTGATGAAAAAATCATAAGGAGTAAAAGTAATAGTTCTACTTATTGGCTGATTATTATTAATTGCTTCTTGAAGTTTAGAAGTAGCATAAATCCAGATATCTTTATCAAAAACAGTTGCTAATCCTATCTCAGCAGCTGGTCTAATAGTAACAATAGTATTCCCATTTTTATAAATTCTTACTTTTGTATCTCCACCTTTTAATGCAAAGAAAGGATGCTCCATACTAGCCATCTCATCGCGGAATGACGTGATATCTATATCATCAGCAATAAAAAATTCTAGCTGTTTATGCTTATGTGGACGTAACGTTTTCAAATTGTGTTTTCTCGTTTTCGTTGTAAGATCAGTCATAGCCATAATCCTAGGGAAAGTAGGGTTTTTGGTTAAAGTCTACTGAGTGTTATCAGCATTCAGTAGACTTGCTTTCGGGATTTAGATACATAAAAAAAAAACAAAAAAGTCGGGATTTAGATACATTATATCGGGATTTAGATACATTTCCATTAAAACTAATAAATTTTATATCTAATCACTAAAGTATTTTTGTTGATAACCAATAAACAATATCGGGATTTAGATACATTATATCGGGATTTAGATACATTATATCGGGATTTAGATACATTATATCGGGATTTAGATACAAGTCATGATTTTTTTTAAAAAAAAATCATACTATTACAGTATATTTTTCCCCTTTAACTTATTTAACTTATACATAACTATATTTAACCGGAAATTTTTCCCCATTCTCTGTGGATAACTTTTTGACTAAAGTGGTATAACCACTTCAAGATGTTCATTGGTCTTAGATATTTTCATTTGATGATTATTTAACCAAGCAGTGACCTAATTTCTTTGTACGATTGGGTGATATTCCGCTTCCTCACCCGTTCGCTCGCGTTGCTCGGTCACTTGGCTGCGGCGAGCGTTTGGGATTAATTTTTCAAATAGATTTTTAAGTTAATTAACAGTCAACCATTGCACAATTGTGTCACTACCGCTAGCATAACTAGGATTAACGTAATCTATTCATTTAGGTGCAACATGAATAAAACAGAACTCATCAACAAAGTGAGTGAAAAATCAGGATTAGCCAAGAAGGATGCAGAGAAGGTGGTTAATGCCTTCGCAGAAACCATCACCGAGTCTTTGAAATCGGGTAACAGCGTACAGCTCGTTGGCTTTGGCAGTTTTCAGGTTAAACAAAGAGCAGAAAGAAAAGGACACAACCCACAAACAGGCAAGGCAATTAAAATTGCGGGTACCAACATACCGAGTTTTAAAGCGGGTCAAAAGTTAAAAGATGCGGTTAAATGAACAAAACAAATAACGCATTGGGAGTTAAGTCTTTTTTAGTTTTTGATATTAATAATCAAAGTTCTTCAAAATTCTTCAATACCTACGATGAAGCAGCCGATTATTGCATTGATAACGGAATTTCAACGTTTTTAGAAGTTGGCGATTTTGAGTACAAAAAATCTGAAAAAATTTCCATAAAACCAAAAAATTTTTATTTTGTTCCTAAAAATTCAGACTCAATATATGTTGTTGATGTTAATGATTTTGAAGAGATTTGCGAAAGCATGACAACCGGAAAAATTTTTATAAACACTAATTCCAATACCATTAATTAAAAAACACCCCTACCGGAGACCTGATAGGGGTGACTTACGAAGCTAGATTAACTCATGTTTGATATCTTGCTTGAAAACATTTCCACCTTCAAATTTAATCTGTTTTTACCATAATTCAACTCTAAAATTGCAATTAGTGAACAAAATTTGAAATCTTCTGTAAAGTGGATAAATGTTTAGTATTCTGGAAATATTCGATAACGACTTAAGTATGCCATGTTATTATTATGGCGTTGTCCGTTAATCAACGGCAATATTTTCCCTGGTGTTGGCCAGCTATCCGCTGGTCTTTTTTAAGGGAATAACGTCCAACATTCATTAGATTAATATCATGAGTAAAAAATTCACCCCAACGCCCCACGATAGTCTATTTAAGCAGTTTTTAAGTGAAAAAGAGACGGCAAAAGATTTCTTTACTATCTGGCTACCGGATGAGATTAAATCACTTTGTGATTTAAATAGCCTTAAATTGGAATCCGGCTCATTTATCGATAGTGAGATGAAAAATTACCAGAGTGATATTTTGTACTCCGTTAAAACAGAAAAAGGAAAAGGCTATTTCTATCTCCTGATTGAGCAGCAGTCTACACCCGATAAGCTGATGGCATGGCGACTGATGCGTTATAGCATGGCTGCAATGCAAAAACATTTAGAGGCGGGCCACAAAAAATTACCTTTGGTATTTCCTATCCTCTTTTACACGGGTGAGAAAAGTCCTTATCCCTATAGTACAGATTGGTTCGACTGTTTTAGTGGGCGGGATATTGCCGAAAAGATTTATACCAAACCGTTTAAGTTAGTGGATGTCACCACACTTAATGATGGTGAAATCATGCAGCACAAACGATTGGCTTTGCTTGAGCTCATTCAAAAGCACATTCGCAGACGGGATATGACCGAGCTTTTGAGTGAAATTGTTCAATTATTATCGTATAATTATTACTCCGATAATCAGGTGATAACGTTGTTTAATTACCTCATACAGGAAGGTAATGCAGAACAGCCAGCAAAGTTAATCAAAGAGATAGCCAAACAGTCAGAGAAGCATGAGGAGGCACTGATGAACATCGCTCAAGGATTAAGACAAGAGGGTATTCAAGAAGGAATACAAAAAGGCAAACTGGAAGGAATGCAAGAAGGCATCCAGAAAGGCATCCAGAAAGGCAAGCTGGAAGGCGAAAAACAGGCCTCGCTAAAGATTGCTCGGCAAATGCTGGAAAGCGGCATGGACAGACAATCGGTGATGAAATTCACAAGCCTTACGGATTCTGAGTTAAAAAACCTGTTTAAAGACTAAAATGACCGAGCGGCAGAAATTAAGCCTCAATCGCCCTAGACGGGTTTCTGAAGAAACGACACCTAAATCCTCACCCGTGTACCGAAAAAAGGTCTGGGTGAATTCTGCGCCCAAAAAACAGGTGAAAAAACCTAAACCACAAAAGCCTGTTAAGCCAGTGACCCAAAAGCGGGTTGAAAAGTCTCAACCTGTTGTTAAGATTAAAATCCCAAAACCGCCTCAACAACCTAAAAAACGGTTGCCGTTAGCGGAGGCGATTTCCCAAATCAGCCTCTTTTGGCCAGCCCTGTTTCCTGAACATCAGCTGAGACCGATGAAAATTGGTATTCAGCAGGATATGTGGCAAGAAGTGAAGGAAAAGTGCTTACCGATAACCAGAAGGCGTTTAAGAGCCTGTTTAGGCAGTATTGGACACCACGCTAATTATCGCGCCCTTATCCACTTAAGCGCTAGTCGTTATGACAAAGACGGTCAGGTGGCAGGCGAGGTTACCCAGGCGGATGTTGAGGATAATCTACAGCGTCTGGTCAGACTTAATAAATCGTTTCAACAACCTGTTGATGGTTAGGTTAGTTTGGCGTTGGGAAAATGATGCACGCTGGTATGAAGCGGAACTCTGTTATGATTTATTTGGTGATTTATTGCTTATTCAACGTTGGGGAGGATTAGGTAATCATCTTCATGGCCAAAAAACCGAAATCGTTCCTGATATGCTTAGCGGTATTGCCAAACTCCATGCGATTGATAGACAGCGAAGGAAAAGAAAAAAACCTTATCATCGTATAGAATAACCTTATATCAAATCTATTACTGAACGCTTTAACAAACGATGACAAAACAAGAACTCTCTACCTTAAATATGGCGGGCTTTATCAAAAGTCAAACCTTAATCCTCTTGGATAAGCTCAATCAGCTTAATCTGGATGACTGTGCAGATGAGTGCGAAGAGTTGCATGAAATGGCAGAGGTACTTTATCTTAAATTAAGACAACGTTTGGATAAAAAATAAAGATTTATCACAAAGGAATGATAGTGATATTCTTCTTTGATAAATAGCGACACAAAATCTTATACATATCACGGTCAAATTTATCCATTGCATGATTAAATGTTAATGTTTCATTGAGATTTTCAACCGAACCCAAATAAACCCAATTATTCACGATATGAATTTGCGTTTGTTGAACCCCTTTTTCCGTAATACCAATGGCGCCCTTGTAAGGCCAAACTGCTAACTTATGTTGTTTAAACGCGCGTAAAACCCTACTGTGATGATGTTCTTGACTTTCTTTGTTAATACAAACTCCGTGACATAAGCCGAGCTGAAGGCGAAAGCAGCCAGATGCTCTCGTCTTCTCGAGACCTAGTTTGCAATAACAGAGATGATTTTCATCTGCAATGGATTTAAGCTTTTCTAAAGCTGTAAACCGATTTTTATACAAACCGTATAGATTTTCTGCTTTCGAAAAGTCAATTTCTTTCGCATACACAATATTAATTTTTTTGTTTGTAACCTGAAAAGCACAAAGTTCCCGGTGTTTCCTTAAGCGCTTATTAAAGATGGGGTGATATTGTTTAATTAATCTAGCCTCGAGTAACAGGGCGCCTATTTCACCTGCCGTGGTTTGCCAGTGAATATATTTAAGTTGATTTATTAATCTGATATTCCTTGTATAAAAGTGGGATAGGACTCTTTTTTTAAGATTTATACTTTTCCCAATATAGATTGGCAAAAACTCATTTTCACCGAAAAAAAAATAGACACCCGGTAAATTGGGAATGCGGGAGTTTATCGTCTTTAGTTTTTTTTCTTCATCACCTTCTAGTTTAGTGGATTGGTTTTTACTGATTTCCATCAAATTTTTCCCTTAATTTTTAGAACGTTAGTTTATATCATTTAGTTTTAAAGCCTTCAACTTACGCCTTTAAAGATGTTTTTTTGAAATAAAAAGTGGTAATGATTGCTAATCATGTTATATTATACTGCTTTAATATACAGTGGAAGAGCTGTTGTTTAGAATGGCTTCTTGCACCCACTGAATATGCTATTTATTGCCAATAAGTGTAAAAAATTTTATGTTTGCGTTAGTCGATGTGAATAGTTTTTATGCCTCCTGTGAGCAAGTATTTAGGCCGGAATTAAAAGGTAAGCCGGTTGTTGTGCTATCAAATAATGATGGTTGTGTCATCGCACGCTCCAGAAATGCCAGAAAACATATTCGAATGGGCGCACCCTGGTTTGAAATAGAATCTTTTGTAAAAGAGAATAACGTTGCGGTTTTTTCATCAAATTATACATATTACGCTGACATGAGTATGCGAGTTATGGAAGTATTGGCTTTTTTGGTGCCTAAACTGGAAATTTATTCAATTGACGAAGCGTTTTGTGATTTATCTGGAGTAAGTTCTACATACGATTTGACCGAATTTGGGTTTTACCTTCAAAAGGAAATAATGAAACGTTGTCATCTTCCCGTTGGGGTAGGGATATCCACAACAAAGACGTTAGCTAAACTAGCTAATTTTGCAGCAAAACAATGGCAAAAAACCGGGGGGGTTGTTGATTTAAGTTTAAAGGACAGACAACAAAAATTGATGTCTCTTGTTCCTGTCGCTGAAGTCTGGGGAATTGGTCGAAAATTATCAAAAAAACTCCAGTTGCTTAATATTAATACCGCGTTAGATTTGAGTCGCTTGCCGCCAGATGAGGCTAGAAAATTTCACTCTGTTGTTTTGGAAAGAACGGTCAGAGAGTTAAACGGTATTTCATGCTTAACATTAGAAGAGCAACAAAACCCAAAAAAACAGATAATCTGTTCTCGTTCATTTGGTAATAAAATTACTAATTTCGATTTTGTTAGGCAAAGTGTCTGCGCCCGCGCAGAGCGCGCCGCCGAAAAATTAAGAGAAGAAAAGCAGTTTTGCAAATTAATCAATGTGTCTATTCAAAGCAGTCGATTCTCAAAAAAAACCGGCGGTTTTTATCGCTATGGCTCACAAAAACTCACTTACCCAACTCAAGATAGTCGAGATATCATAAAAGCTGCTACCAATATATTAGATAACATTTGGGTAGCAGATATTGAATACAGTAAAAGTGGTGTTATGTTGAGTGATTTTTACGATTCTGGTGTGAAGCAGCTTTCCCTTTTTGAAACAGAAAAACCCTATAAAAATAGCGATATATTGATGCAACTTATTGATGAGATTAATCGCTCTTCACTGGCACAAATTGGATTTGCAGGTAAAGGTAATGCAGAGAAAAAATATCCCTGGCAAATGAAAAGGCAATACCTATCACAGAAGTGGACGACTGATATTAATCAGACTGCTATTGTTAAATGTTAAAGAAACCCATTTCCACAACCCCTTAATCTGATTTTTTATCGGATTTCTGCTTGCGCCACATCCATGGCTCGATGGGACTTTTCGATGACCACAGCCCAATATTCGCTTGCCGTGCCTTTTTCTCGAGAGCCAAAAACCGGAAATTAGTCGCCTTCCCATGGTACCGATATGCCCACGCCAAGCCGGATCTAACCTGTTCGGTATTGATGTTTTTGCCTGCAATGATTAATGTGCCTAACCAACGTCCAAACCTATCCTGTTTTTCTGTCATCACTTCAGCCTGCTTTTTCGCGCTCAGGTGAAGCAGGTTTTGTTTTGAGCGTCTTCCAAAGGGTTGACCTAACTCAGGCGCATCAATACCAATGAGGCGCACTTTGACCCGTTTGCCTTCCGTGAGGACGAAAACAGTATCACCATCGATGACATTAACAACACGTCCAGAAAAATTAGCAAAACAAAAGAATAAGAAAAGCGCATTTTTTTCGCATAGAAATTCAACTTAGTCCGCTCCCCGCAGACGATATTGAGGCGCAGCGCAGCTTGCGAGCAGCGAACAATATCGTTGAGGAAGCGGAATTTAAAAATGGTTAATGCCGGTGATGGCAAAGTTATCTAAAAATGTAAGCAATCGCATTGAAACAGATGGAAATAATGAGCGCCGTTGAAATGATAATAATAGCTATCCAACTTTTGTCGTTAACAAAACTGCAGTTTGTCGAAACATCTTCTACCTGATTTTCCAGTTGATTGAGTTGCTTTTTGGCATGACTGATGGCTTCAGATATCCCACCTGTAATTTCATTTTTGATTGCACAGCGGATCTCAAGTTTTGTTTCATCCAGCTGGTTGTTAAGTATATTGCGGTGTTTAACGTCGATTTCTGTGTAACTTTTTTCTGCCTCTTCTAATCCGGCAATCAACTTTTCCAATGAGGCTTCAATCTTTGTCGGCAATTCTTCAATTGCGTTAATTAAACATTGATGTTTATCCTCTAAATCCGAGATGAGCATTTTGTTGATTTCGGCGTTAATTAACGCGAGTGCAAAAACCGGATCGTTTTTGTCATACATCACGCCCGTGGACTCATAGATTTTGATGGCTATTTTTTGTCGCTGTTCATCATTCATTTTTTTGCCTGCTATTTTATGTTCTTAACAAACTACCAGTTGATGGTATCGAGTTGGTGGAAAATAGCATTAAATACTGTTTTTAACCGTTGTTTTTCCATCAGACTAAATGTTGGGGATTGTAATACTTCGGTGAGCGTCAACCGATTGGCATTCATGCGTTTGATATCATCCCCAAAGGTTTGATGATTTCTATGGTGTAGAACAATAATTCCCGCTAACCGGTTTTCATTCTTTTTGTAGACTTTCAATTCTTCGAGTTTTTCACCGGTGGGTAATGATAACGCGCCGAAGTGTTCGTTAAGCCACAAAATAATCGGCGTATTGGTTACCCCTTCTGCAATCGAATTGAAGCCAGTCGCGGTATCAACCAATGTGTCGCCACCCCCAATCACGGTATGAATATAGACTTTTTTCCCGCTCTCTCGCAGTATCTCAAAACCGTCATTTTCAATTAAATAAGCAAGAAGGGGTGAAAAGGTATTTGCACCATTATCAATCACACAGCATTCATCGGATCCAATCAGTTTTTCCATCAACACATCGAAATTTTTTGCGTCGATCACTCTCGACTGGTTCATTAAGGGGATGTGTTCAACCTCAAGCGATTTGTAATGAAGCAGGGTTGTATTTTCCTGGTCGGTATCAAAGGGTTTTACCGCGCCAAATTTTGATTTGAAATATTGCGACAGTGAAGACGATATCAATGATTTTCCGATACCGCCTTTTCCTTGTAGAACAAAATGAATCGAATGATTGTCAAGGGTGTCGGTTTTTTCATTTGTCATTTTTTCAGCTTTTGTGTTCATTATTATTCCTTTGTGAAAAGTTCGTTATCTGATTGCGGATTGTGCTTAAAGGTTTTCTCTTCCGGTATTTGGAAATTTCCAAATCTTTTGGGATTTTTATTTGATATTTCATCCTTAATCAATGGAGATTTTGGGTGTTTTTTGTAACCAGAACGGAAGAGAAGATTTTTAAAATATTGAAGGGTTATTTTTGTATTCTGATTTAAATGCAGATTGATTGCATCAACGATTAATTTGTTGGGGACGCCCTCATTTTTGCAATCGATAATGGTAGATAAATATTTATTAAAGACATGCTGCTTACTTGCGAGCGTATTGACCATCTCAACGGCAAACGGTTTTACTTTCTCTACCAGTTCATCTTTTGTCATCATTCCACCTCGTACTTAATCAATTTAAGTATTATAGGCATGAAAACGTCAGTGCCATCGATTAATTGCTAACCATACGCTATTTTATTGCTATCTTAATGGTAAATAGTTGGTGATATTTTGCTATCAAAACGGTTCTTATTGCTATTATTTAGCTATATAAATGCTGTTTATCTGCTAACTTCATGTCTTGTAGTAAGAAACCAGAGGCACGTCACCGATGTTTACAATGGGCGAAAGCCCACTGTAAAATCGACCGTGCCAAAGGGGTCCCCCCTTTGAAACCCCAGACAAAAACTAGTTAATTTTTCTGTCAGAAAAATGGCGACGATCAGGCCACCTCTGGCCCGTCATAATCGGCGTCCGATTGCGGTGTTTCGGTTTCATTTTCATGGTGTCTATCGATAGGAGTGGCTTGCCAAATGCGGCGTTCACCGGATTTGTTCACCGACTTGCCATCGGCTTGCGTTTCTGTCCACTTAACCGGGGTAACGCCTTTATCTTCAAGCCGAATTGGCTCATTCGTTTCAAGGCCCGCAACGGCATCTTCCAGCCCAACACCCCACAAGGTCTTGACGCTGCCATCATCAAGTTGCAATTTAACAAAATAACTGTCATTGCGTTTTTCTTCCGGTTTGCTCATGTCGGGTTTAAATTTAAAGGGGGCTGCGCCGTGTTCAACCAGATAGCCTTCAAAAACATTCAGCTTGTCTGTTGAGTCTGATTGTGTTGCCTTTTCTGGCTCATCTGACGCTGCTTTTTGATTCTCGGGCGTTGTTTTTTCTGTATCAGCAGTATTGTTTGGCCGCTCAATCCGTTGACCTGTTTTTTCAATCGCCAGTTCTGCTTTTCTGGCTGCCAGTTGCTGATTCATCCCCTTGTCCGTGAAATGAATATCCAGATTGTTTTTAGCTACCACCTCAATTATTTGGTCTTTAAATTTCTGACTCCCCTTAATCGTTAAGGTGCTGCCAAACTTTTCTTTGGCAAGTGTCAGGGCAACCATGAGTGCTGAATCGGTCATGGCGGCTTTTCTCACCGTGATGGCATTACCCGTATCAACAAACAGGGTGAGATCGGTTTTTTTATCCAGAAAATGTACGTTTTTACTTAGCTTTGCTCGCTTGGTGTAAAGATCGAACGCCGAGATTGTGCGTTTCTCATTATCTGCGCTTTTTCGCTCTAATTGCGCCTGTAAATGCCGAATAAACAATTCAAAGCGCGATTTCGCCGGCATGGCCCTGTCATCAGGTACAGCGCCGCTAATTGAATTATCCGGCGTACGGGATGAGGGAATTAATTGACGAACAGTTTTACTGTTCATATCGGGTTTCTCCATTTCAAAAGGTAGATTAGGGTGCCTGATGGCATGATGCGCTTTCAGGCGTTCGAATGTTAATACTGACAGGAATTGACTTTTTTCTTTGCGCGTTAAACGCGCATCCCGCATGATGGTCCGCCGAACAGTGAAAAATTGATTGTCGATGGCATGGATTGCGTAACGATGAGCCGGTTCAATCCGGTTTTCTGTTGCGCGACGTAAAAAATAGGCGGCGACATGGGAAGCATTTTTGTTTGTTTTTGGCATAACCCGACGAACAGATGAAACCACTGTTGATTTTTTCTGACCATTTTTCTGCTGGAACAGACGCTCGCCACGCTGTTGTATCTGTTCAAAGGTGGCGACTGCATGACAATTTAGGGCATAAGGGGGAAGTGTCAGCGAGACGGCGTCGACGCCTCCTATTCCTGCCCTGATTCGATATCCGGCTCGCTCGAGGGATTCGGTGAGACTAGGAATGCGGGTAAACCAGTCTGCATCGGTATATTTTCTTCTCCTTCCTGCCCCTGATAAATCAGATCGCAATCCAGCACTTCGTCCTGATGTTGACTGTCCCACGTGAAAGTGTGCATCACCCGGCAAAAACACCGTATGCTCGGCTGTGAGACCGTGCCGGTGAGCTGCCACATGGCCGCCGGACACACTTTGCAGGCCATCGGCAAATGCGGTAATGCATCCTGTTTGAGTTTCAGCAAGACTTCGCTGGTGATCGTTTTGCCGTTTGGCAGGGTGTAACTCATGCTGCCCCCTATATTTTTCGTAAAAGTCAATTTGCCGTTTCGCCAGTAATAATCGTTTCTCTGCCGGCGTGGCAGACTGGTAAAGTTTGATGAATTTGGATGAGGCTTTACTGACATATTTGATTTCTTTCGCGCGCTGTGGCCAGCACATTAACCGCTCCTGGATAACCTGTTTATCCAGTGAGGTTTTTCAGTTCGCGACGGACAATAAAATCATCCAGGAAGATGGTTTCTTTTAAATTGGTAAACTTGGTATCCCTGGCAATTTAACGGCAATGTATTCGTTCTCTTTGCCTTTATTGCGAATGCGCGTGTCGCCATAATCAGCAACCAGGTTATAAAAATCGTGGCGGGTATGTATCGCTTTATCGACAATCTCAGTGACGAGTCTCTTTTTAAAATCGCGGTTTTTACTCAGAAAATCATCACCTTTGTAACGCGATAGCACCTCCGCGGCATTGGTAGGATTGATGCGCACATGTTCACGTGGGGATTGAAGCTGGTATTTCTGGTTAATGTATTCCTGAAAGGCTTCAAAATAGGAAACATGGGAATCACACCATCCACTAGGATTCATTTCCCTGCCGGATAACAGATTTTTCGGGGAACCAGAATATGAATATGCGGCTTTCTTTCAATCATTTTGCCGGTCTTTTGGTCGGGCAAAAATTTGATTTTCGGAATATGCGCCTCGGCATAAAAATTGTATTCTTCTTCTTCATAGGCGTACATCAGAAAATCTTTAAACTCTTGTGTGATGGCGAGTAAAGTTTCATTAGCCACATATTCTTCACGAAAAGAAAGAGTAAAAGAGACGTAACGTTCCTGCCCCTTATCGGGGATCTGGCGATAAATCATTTGCGTTAAATCCAGATCCCCATAAAGAATAACGCGATCATCCAATTCCTCGCGCGTCAAATCCCGCCCGTTTTTTTTGCCTTCTTCAAGATATTCCTTACCGCCATCGTTGTAACCTTTTACTCTAATTAACATCGTGCACCCCTGATAACAGCAGTTCCCTGATATCAATCAGCCCGTTATTCACCTGACGGTAAAGGCGTTCAGAGACTTTTTGGGTGAGATGAGCAATATTGACCTGATGGGCGATTTGATTCAGGTTGTTGCTGGCTTTGTTGTAGAGGAACGTGAGGTGTCGTAATTCCTTTGACGGTAAAGATTGCACGGTGAGATTCACGTTAGCCTGTAGAAATACTTCACGAAAAAAAGCCGATTTTGTCATCTGAGATTTGAGCAATTTCTCCTCAAAATGCGCAAAATCTTCCTGAGACAGACGAAAAGCGACCACTTTATCTTTTAATTTGGACATAACAGCATCCTTTGAAAATGAGGCAAAAAAATCGCGAGGGAAAATAAAGGATGAGGAAGGGATTTTTTAATTAGAAAACAACTTAAAATCTTTTCCGACAGGGAACAGTGCGGTTAAATTCAAATCCCACTTTTCCGGTGGGTTTATCTTGCAAAATCAACATCGCATCAAAGGTTTTCCCTGCTTTGCTTTTAAAACCTTTAATTATGCCCGTTTTCCCTTTCTGAATCAGGGTTTCAACCTGTTTAGCGGTGAGCTTTTTTTCTGCTACTGTACCCCAGATTTTAAAGTCACAACCCGTACAGGCAAACAGTTTGGGACGCACCACAATATCCTTACCGCAATTGGGGCAGGGTGTGGTTAATCTTTCTACCTGTCCGCTGTTGGGTTTTACTTCACCTTTGATTTCACCCACGCTGACTGTATTGACGAGTTGGCGCAAGTCGTCGAATAGTGCATTAACAAACTCATCAACGGTTTGATTACCCTGCTCGATATCGCTTTGTTGTGCTGACCAGAGTGCGGTCATATCGGGCAAGGTTGCTGACTCTGGTAGTGCACGGAAAAAGGCCACGCCAGTTTCTGTGGGAAGCAGTTTGCCTTTTTCTTCACGGATGAACTGACGGTTTTTCAGTTTTTCCAGCATATCCGAACGGGTGGCTGGTGTTCCAATGCCGCCGTGCTCATCCTTTTTGTCTTTATCCTTGTCTTTTAGCAGTTTTTGATTTTTCATCTTCAACAAAATCCGCTACCCGCACCAGCGCTGCCAGTAGTGTGGCTTCGGTGAATAATGGCGGTGGTGTGGTTTTCTTCTCATTCACCGTGACGGCGTCACAATTACCCCGTTGTCCCGTGCGTAATGCCTGTAGCACCTCAAATGCGCTGTCCGGCATCACCTCATCGCTGACGTCAGACGCGTCACCTTTGAGAAAGGCGCTAAATCCGGCATCCACCGTTTTTGTTGCGCGTGCGCTAAAGGTTTCACCGTCAACCTCAACGACAACTGAGGCTTCCAGATAACGCTTGTTGTGCATGAACTGCACGAGATAATGTTGCGCGATAGCCAGATAAACCAGCCGTTCATGCTCACTGAGGGCGGTTAATACCAGTACATTGGCGGTCGGGATAATCGCGGTATGTGCCGTGACCTTGCCACTGTCAAACGCCTTGCTTTTCTGGCTCGTGACAAGTGAAAGTCCGTTAAAATCGCTAATGCCTTGCAGCGCCTCAAGCACCTGTGGCGCTTCATTAAACTGCTCATCAGACAGATAGGAACAATCAGAACGGTTATAGGTGATGGCTTTGTATTTCTCTCGTAGCTGCTGGGTGATTTCCAGTGTTTTGCGGCTGTCATTTTGTGCTGACGGTTCATTGTCTGCTGCAATCTCACCAGATTGAACGGAAGTGGCGGCGAGGTTTCTTTCTCCTGTACGCCAGCGGCCTTTATATCGGCATCCTTGCAGCGCAATCTTGCGGCGAGGTCATCAGCATAACGTTTACTGGTAAGACGCTTCTTGTCGTCCTGAGGCGCATTTTCGTTGACCTTCCAGTTGGCTGAAAATTGTTGACCGTTCACCAGAAAATCACCAACCAGTGAGTAGTAAAAGCTTGGCGTGTGCGACTGATTGGCGAGGTAGCGGCGCACTATCAGCCCTAAAATGGGCGTTTGTACCCGTCCTACCGACAAGACACCCCGATATCCGTTTTTGCGTCCCTCGATGGTATAGGCGCGCGTCATGCTCAAGCCGTAAATCAAATCGCCCGCAGCGCGGGCTAAAGCTTGCGGTAAACCCCTTTAAACTGGTGATTGTCTTTCAGTTGGGCTAGCGCCTTTTTTAACGGCAGCGTCGGTGTTATCGTTAATAAGCAAACGTTTAACGGGTTTTTGATTCCCAGCGTACTCAAGTAACTCTTCGACCAGCAATTGCCCCTCATCGTCTGGATCGCCTGCGTGGACAATCACATCTGCCCTTTTGATGAGGTTAATCACCGTTTGGGTATGCCCTTCCTTGCCGGCTATCGGCTCATAGCGCAGCGGGTAAAGCTGCAAGGGTAAATCTTCGGCTTTCCACTGCGCATAAGTGGAATTATACGCTTCTGGCTCAATGGATTTAAGCAAATGCCCATAGCACCAAGTCACAACATTATCGGCGGACTCAAGATAGCCGTCTTTTTTCTGGAAATTGCCCCCTAGCGCTTTGGCAATATCCTTCGCCACAGCGGGCTTTTCTGCTATATATAGGTTCATTTTTTTCTCTCTTATTTGGTTTGTTGGATTTCTTGATTTTCATTTTCGATAAAATCAAGGGAGAAAAATCTTTGTGTCAGTTCGTCGTCAATAAAGCGCAAATCATTTTCATTGCTCGTTAAATACGTGGTTGAAAATAACCTAGCTTTATTGAGCAAATCATTGGTGTTGGTGAAGAAATAAGGTGCTCGTTGATTAATTTCATTAAGAACATGATTAACATTATCGTTTTTGTTTTTTAATTGATTTTTCATCAACGCTACAGGCAGAGCTTCTATCTCGGATATCGCGGTGCTCGTGGGTTTCAGCGTATATTCATAAGGCGCAACATTTGCGATGAACGCATCATCAGGAGAAGGAATCGTTGATTCCCTTAAAAGGTACTGTAATGCGTTGAGATTCAATTGTGGGTATTGGAAAGAATTCAGTTCTTTCATTGATAAAACCGTCATCACTAACCAAATTATAAATTAGCCGCTGTTGTTCTCGTTGACTTTCTTTCTTATTTTCAAGAATCGGCAACATGCGCGGTTGATTAGTTGCAGGTAGCCAGTTTTCATGGATTTCGCTTTTCGTGATAAAACGGGGTGTCATAAAATGCATTCCACATCATGATTTCAGAAGTGATAGCATCAAAATCTGAGTCAAGAATATGAAAGTGTATTTTGTGGGTAGCAATTTCTCCGTTAACCGCCCATCGGGTTATTTGGGTGAAATTGGTTAGTTTTTTATCGGTTTCAATAAAAATACCGTTAATAGCCTTACGCCCTTTTTTCCGGCAAGCAATTTGATAACATTTATTTGGGTAGGGTGTACGGGCAACAATATCAACGCCACCCTTTAATGTGAGGTTTAATTCGGGTACAGATACATCAATCAAATCAAGTTGCACATCACTGTAGCGTAAGTAATACCGTGGCGAAAGATGTAGTAGCATTTCAATCATCCTTATCATAGTTAGGCTGGATTCAATTTCGATGGAAAGCTAATCACAAATTCATCAGCATCTCCTTTGCCGAGACTAAAGAGAGGCTTTAGGCGTTCTTCTAACTCAAATTCATTTCTGAAAGCGCGCACATCACGAATAAAGCAGGACATATACAGGTACTTCTCATCTTTGAACATGCCTTGCAAATCCTCTCCATGCAAAAGTACATAATTACTGATGCGGTCGTACAAATCAGGATCTTTTACTGTAATTTCTGCGCCAATATCTGCTATCACTTTATCTGTTTTCAAATAGTCCCATAGGATAACTTCCCTGCCAATCCGGGTATTAAAGCGTTCTTTATCGGATTTACTGAATTTTCCATTCATTTTTCAACCTCTCATTTTGCCAAATTGTTTCATGATGTCGCTGACAACAGCCGGATCTGCTGTTGGACATCCGCCAAGAAAATCTCGCCGTTTAACAAAAGTTTTCCATGGACGAAAACCATGCCGACCAAATTTTTTAAGTGAAAAAATTTACGCACAGCGCCATTGCATTCACTTTGATTGTTACCTTGTAATTTTCCGTACATACACAACACAACGGTACACGGGTCATCAGAATCAATTTTTTCCTGGGCAGAAAGGGGGTAACTGGCTGCAAGTAATAGCCATGCAGCCGATAAAAAGGTTTTTTTCATAACAACTTTCCTATTTGGTTTGTTTGAATTACGCTGATTGCGTATTTGATGCAAAATGCTTATAAGGATGACGAGACATGAAAATATTGAGAAATCTCTATTTACTAATATCTTCTTTGCTATCTCTGTCTTGTAGCGTGTCGGCGCCAAAGGGTGTAAAAGCTGTAGAAAATTTTGATTTGAATCAATATCTCGGGCTCTGGTACGAAATTGCCCGACTAGACAATCGTTTTGAGCGTGGCTTAGAACGGGTTACCGCCAATTACATGCTTAATCCCGACGGGAGCGTGAAAGTCATTAATCGGGGATTTTGCCCGAGCTGCATCAATGGCGAAAAAGTATAGGTAAAGCAAAATTTATAGGTTCCCCGAAAAAGGGTCACTGAAAGTTTCTTTCTTCTGGCCGTTCTATGGTGGCTACCATGTGATAGCGCTCCATCCAGAATATCGTTATGCCTTGGTGGCAGGACCAAGTCGAAACTATTTATGGCTGCTTTCACGCACACCCAGGCTCGAGACGGCGGAAACGGAGTCTTTGCTAAATCTTGCCAGAGAACTTAATTTCCCCGTTGATAAATTGATATGGGTGAATCAGGATGCGTAGAATTTTTTAATTAATGCAAATTGCTTCACATTGGAAGTGCACAAAACTCGGCGGGCTACCCGATAAAATCCAGTTTTATGCTCATCTGGTTTCACATGACAGGCGACATTGCTAAAATATTGCCCCGGCAAGTTAAATCCAGCAATCGCACAGAACTCGTGTGAGCCAATATTTTTAGCACCTGAATTGGTTTTATGATAGGAAACAGGACCCAGTCCAGTCGTTTTGGTCCACCTGCCGGTTTGACAGGAAAGAACTGCCCCTTTAGCATCCCGACTCACTAATCCACTGGTTGGACAGGACGAACCTTCAACGACGACTTTCTCGAGCTGTAAAAAATCTCCGGTTGATAAGCGGCCCTCTGCGCGAACCGTACCGCCTTTTAACTGTCCTCCAGTATAAATACTTTTGTTGTTGACAGCGCGTATCCACTCTTTATCCGTCATATAAAATCCGCCCCCATGTTTGGTATTTATCCAACCTTTATTATCCTGCGTGACCAGCCAGCCACCCTGACTTTTTATATCCCCGTTTGCGGTGACGGTTTTACTAAAAACCCCTTCTTTGGCATTAACAGCATTGGCATTATTAAGATTGTTACCACCCATATCGATATGGGTGTGCATACGGTTTAACTCAGGCTTGTGCTTTACCTGAAAACGATACAGCCGGTCGCTTTCCTGCAACACGCTACCCAATATTTCTGACGATAGGGCTATGGCAATATGTCCAAATCGACAATCAAGGCCAAAATCCTTTGGCTGGCTTATCCAGCCACCGTAAGCCCCGATGGCGAGGTTTCTTTCATCCACAAACCCACCCATACCGTTAATTTGAGCGGCGATACGGCGCATCCCTTTTTCGGTTAGATTTTCACCATTAACACTACAGGTTAATGCCTGCAAGGCGGGAGGTCTTTTCTGGTTGTTTCTGACAATCCCAGTGACGTATTGTTGACCAAAGGGGTTTTTGTCGGAAAAACCTTTCTGGAGATATCCTTTTTTAATGAGCAGGGCATTATTAAGCGTAGATTTTGGTTGTGTTAACAGTTCATCATAATGGTCAGCGATATAGTGCTTCGCAGCTTCATTAAACTCGCTGAAATGGCGAGCGGAAACTATCCACTCCTGTTCTTCCAGAAATTCGCTGTATTTTTCAGCACCCCACAACGCGAGCAAGGCCATAATCACCAGGACGCCGAGAACTTCCAACGCGATAAATCCTCGGTCGATTTCTTTTATTCTGTTTTGATGTATTTTTGACATAGGTGTTCCTCGTAATTATAACGAATCGTTTTTAAAGTGGACTTAAAGGAGGTAGGAAGGCGGCAACACTTAATTTGCTAAAATAGGATGCTATTTAACATAATGGTGGTTATCGGCACTTGGATTTTAGCTTTCAGGCAAAAATTACCGCGAAAGGCTTAAAAAGACACGTTTTCTCATCGGAAAAATACAATTTTTGAATATAACATTTTGTTAACAATTGACCGTTATTCAAGTTCACGCGATTTTGGGGCCAAAAGGGTTATTTTTGGGCACTTTCTCTGTTCATCCAGAAAAAATACGGAAATCCAGCGCTGACATAAAACCTTGAAAACACACATACCTTAATGTACACTTTTAAAGTGCACAAAAAGGAGGGTTTAACTATGCCTCAAATACCTGTTGAAAATAATGATCGTATGTCGTTACGTATAGCCTCAGAAGAAAAATCGTTGTTAATACGTGCAGCGGCTTTACAACACACCAACTTGACTGAGTTTGTACTCCGCAATGTGCTGTCAGTGGCACGGAAGATTATCGATGAAAATGAGCGGCTGAATCTGACCAGAAGAGACAGTTTGCATGTTATGGAACTTTTAGATAATCCTCCGGCACCTAATGACAAATTGATGGCTGCAGCATTTGCCTTACCTAAAAAATCATGACCCTGCCAATCTGGCACGAGGAGCCAATAGGAAAAAAACATAATCGGGGTGATTTCAACTGTGGAAATGAGGTGTTGAATCAGTTTCTATATCGTCACGCCAGGCAAAATCATGAAAAAGGTGGAGCAAAAACCTATCTTGCTGTTAACGAACACAATGAAAAAATATTGGGCTACTACTGCCTAAGTCCAGCTTCCATTGCTTATGAGGATGTCCCTGAGGTGATTAAACGCGGTCTGGCTCGACATGATGTGCCAGTCTTTCGACTTGGTCGTCTAGCTGTAGACTTTTCAGTTCAGGGGCTCGGGCTAGGCGGTCAGCTATTGCTGGCCGCTGGAAGAAGGTGCTTATTGGTTGCTACTCAGGTTGGTGGAGTTGCCTTAGTGATTGATGCCAAAAATGAACGTGTTGCACAGTGGTATGCCAGTTATGGAGCCATTCCATTATTGGATGCCAAGTCAACCTTAATGTTACCATTTAAAACGCTCCATGCAGCGCTGAGTGCCGCAGGGAAACTTTAAACTACAAGAAATCCCCTATTTGGGGATACAAGTGTATCAATGCTGCCCCTGAACACAAAAACGGGGCAAAGGGCAGGCGGCGAAAGTCGTCATCCTGCTGCCACTACAATGTTGGGTGTATTATTTTATGAAAGCCAAAAAAATAATGAAAGAATTGAGCGTTATGCAAACGCCTATCAATTTCAACAGGAGGTATTAAAAAGGCTACCTGCAAAAATCCAAAAACAATTTGAAGAAGAAGCGACAAAATTACTTAACGAATAATTTAAAGGAAATAATTTATGAATGCTTTTATCAAAGTGTTATTGCTTGGTTTCTTGGTTTTATGCTGTAATCTTACTATTAAAGCAGAACCCCTTAAAACAATAAGTTCATCAGAAAAGAAAATTAAAATAATCAATTTATATGAATTAGAAAAAGAAGCCGCTGAAAAACTTAGCATAGGCGCTTTAGGATATGTTAAAGGGGGTTCGGAAGATGAGATTACCTTAAGGGACAATACCGAATCATTTAATAGAAAAAATATTATCCCAAATGGTTTAACTGGGTTAAATGAAGTTGCTCTAAAAACTAAACTATTCGGTATTGATTTGGCTAGCCCAATAATATTGGCGCCAATGGCAGCGCATGGGTTAGTTCATCAAGAAGCAGATAAAGATACTATTAAAGGAACTAGAAAAGCAGGCACAATAATGTCAATTAGCACTTATTCGAGTGTGCCTATCGAGAAAATTGCCGAAAGTGCGCCTAACGCGCCTTTTTTCTTCCAGTTATATATGAGTAAAGATAATAACTTCAATGAATATATTATAAAAAAAGCTAAAAAAGCTGGAGCAAAAGCTATTATTCTTACTATTGATTCTGGAGTGCCAGGTAATCGTGAAGCAGATATTAGAAATAATTATGAATACTCTGTCAAAACACCAAATGTTACAGAATTTTATGCTGGTAAGACTGTTACGCAAAGTGAAGCCAGGGCAATGAGAAAATTGGGATTTTCCGCCGAAGATATTAGTTACATAAAAAAAATTAGCGGACTTCCTGTTATTGTCAAAGGTATTGAATCACCAGAAGCAGCAAAAATAGCTATAGATGCCAGGGCAGATGGCATTTGGGTCTCTAATCATGGTGGTCGCCAATTAGATGGCGCGCCGTCGACATTCAACATGCTACCACATATCGCTAAAGTTGTTCAAAAAAGAGTTCCTATTATTTTTGATAGCGGCGTAAGAAGAGGAAGTCATGTTTTTAAAGCATTAGCTAATGGCGCTGATATTGTCGCTATAGGCAGACCCGCGTTATATGGCTTGGCATTAGGAGGAGCTGATGGAGTTTACAGTGTATTCCAACACCTAAACGAAGAGCTTGAGACAGTGATGATTTTAGCAGGCACAGAGAATGTTGAGGCAGTTAAGAATAATCATTTGTTTGATCCAAATAAACCTTAAAATAAAGTGTAGTGGCATAATGAATTTGGCCACCTAAGTAGAGGTGATATGCTTGCCTCATAATTTTCATAGGTGCCAAAATGAGCAAAATTACACCCACCAAGAAGCAGCGAAAGCGATGAATGTAAGTCTTTCAGCTATACGCCGATGGGTAAAAGCCCTTCGTTTAGAGCACAATGGAAAATCCTCGCTTGGTCTGCCAGTAACGCCGGAAAACGTTGAGTTCATGTCAATGAAGAAAAGAATTCAACGCCTAGAAATGGAGAATGACATCTTAAAAAAGGCTACTGCGCTCTTAATGTCGGACTCACTGAAAAATTCTCGGTAGTTAATATGCTAAGCGCGCGTTATCCGGTAAAAACATTATGTCGTCTTTTTCGTATTCACCGAAGCAGTTATCGTTATTGGTCTCAACCGAAATCGCCAGATGCTGAACGGACAGTAAAGCGTAGCCTGGTCAGCGAAGCCTGGAACATCAGTGGTGGGTCCGCTGGCGCAAGGAGTATCGCCACGATGGTTACCAATACATTCGGGGTTAAACTGGGTCGTTGGCTGGCCGGTAAACTAATGAAAGAGTTAAACCTTGTTAGTTGCCAAACACGAAAACATCAATACAAGCGTGGAGGCGATGAGCGCATTGATATTCCAAACCTTCTTAACAGAGAATTTGCTGTCGCCGGACCAGACCAGACCAGGTCTGGTGTGGAGATGTAACCTATATTTGGACAGGGGAACGATGGGCATATCTGGCGGTAGTATTGGATTTGTTTGCCCGAAAACCTGTTGGTTGGCAATGTCATTTTCACCCGATTCACAATTAACAACCAGAGCCCTGCAAATGGCTTGTGAGCGGCGTGGTCATCCCAGACAGGTTGTGTTTCATAGTGACCAGGGAAGCCATTATACCAGTCGTCAATATAGGCAGGTATTATGGCGTTATCAGATAACCCAAAGCCTGAGACGCCGAGGAAATTGTTGGGATAATAGCCTAATGGAGGGATTTTTCCGTAGTCTGAAGACCGAATGGGTGCCGACAACGGGTTACCCAAGTTTTAGTGTCGCTCAGTCAGCCATTATTCGCTACATAACCCACTACTATAGCGATGTAAGACCACATTGGTATAACGGTGGATTAACGCCAAATCAATCAGAACGACTGTTCCGTCAACAGTCATTCAGGGACGGTGGCCAAATTTAATTGACCACTACAGTGTATATATCAGGGCTATTTCCAAAAATAAGACTTTGGTATGGAGCAGTTTATGGATTAATAATAACATTAGTTATGCACGGAATACTTATACCTGCGTTAGGTTTTAGACACCCTATATACTTGAATGGTAAAAATGGATGGTTGTGGAATTTGAATAAATTCGAAGTTTTAAGTGAATTCATCGGGCATGTTTGTTGGTCTATATCAATTGAAATAACTCTTATTGCGGTATTAGCAACATTATCAAAACCATTGAAAGGTAGTTGGATAAGTAATTGACAATTAAGTTAATGATACCCAAAAATAGCGAGTTTTGATAAAACTAATAATGGCAGTAAAAACACACAAAACAGGGTAAATGGCGGAAAACGAAAGTCGACATCTTGTCACCACCGTTTTCGATACCTTAATCTTCTTGCAACAAATAGAGGTTCTACACCAGAACCTCAAATAATAAAAATACTTTATTAAAACATTAAAGTGCATAGATTAATAGTAAATAAGAATTACCATTTAACTTCACCAGTATTCACTTTCGCGCTAAGTTCTAACGAGCTTTTTTCGGCAAGTTGAGGATAAGCAGCCACCATAGTTTTTATGACATCATTAGAATCTTTATGATTTTCTAATGCTTTTTCAAATTTTTCCAAATAATCAATGGTGAATTTTATTGCCAGGTCTCCTTTTGGCCTTTCACCGAGGTAGTGACCAGGTATTACTGTTAGAGGTTTAAGATTTTCCATTTCTTTAAGGGTATTAACCCAAGAGTTTCTACTATCAATTGTTTGATTATCTGCTGTCCATACATGTATACCTGATGAAATACTAGTGCCGCCTAAAATAGCTTTATTGGCAGGTATCCAAACGTAAGCGGAAGATTTATTTGAATGATGTAATTCTAATGGCTCACCATCTACTGTAAATATGGTTTCCGCTGTAACTTGAGGAACAATCAGTTTTTTTGGTGCTCCGTCTCTAATTTTAGGTGACCAATATTTTAACTTAGCATCTTTAGTAGCAAGAATATGTTCGACCACTTTAGGTGAAGCAACAACTTTTGCTTCTGGAAAAGCTTTAGCTAGGGGGGCAAGGCCAAAATAGAAATCAGGATCACCTGAAGTAATAATAATTTGTTTAAGGACTTTTCTGCTATTTTTGATTAACTCGACAAGTTTTTCACCATCTTTCGTATTAAATTGCGCATCAAATAAAATTGCTTCCGTAGGTCCACTAACTAAAGTTGAAGACACAGGAAAAATTCCATTTTCTTGCGGATTATAAACACTGAGATGCAAAGGTTCTGCAAATAAAGAAAAGCTTAAAAAAGTTAATAAGAATAAAATATTTTTTATGTTCATCGATATCCCTCTATTATATACTTACAAAATTAACCTAACATAAATCCGACTTGCGTCTATTAAATGATAGCAGGTGATTTTAGTCGAAAGATTTGTGGGCAATTTGTGCCCGATTTACGCTATTTAAATGTTGTTCTGCACAGCAACCTAACAAATCAGAGATAGCTATCCGATCAATATCCTAATAAATAAATTGAAAAAAAAGACTATAAAGATTTTATAGTCAGTTTTTATTTTTAAAAATTTAATAATATAAATTATATTAATTTTTCATCTACCTTTTATGAAATTTATTTTTAGCCGAACTTACTTTATCTTTTAAGTAATCTTTGGTTTTTTCTGTTGCACATTTAGCTTTATTGGTTAACTCATTATTTTTATTTCTAACACTCATGATACACCTCAGTGACAATTAAAAGTAAATAATGTCACTTTTATTATAGCTCATAATTTTCTATTATGAAATATAATTATAAAGTTAAAAAATAGGTTTAATTTTATTATAAATCAATAAGTAATCTAAAAATAGAATAAATAATGTGTAGTCCTATTTAATTCAATTATTAAAATAATGAGAATAACATTATCAATTATTTACTCTAATAGGAATTGAACTAAAAATTTCGGAAATTTATTTCAAAAGTCTTTTATTAAAAAGCTATAAATATTTAGATAATTATAGCTTTTTTGAAATAACTTATTTTTAATTCTATTGTTACATAAATAAGTGAAACTTTAAGTAGGAGAGCTTAAACTATGAAATCAAGAAGATTATTTTTAAAATATATCATGACGGCGATTGGTTTTTCATCCTTTTTAGCTTATATAAAAAGTTCTTATGCTGTCTTGAATAAAAACTATACTTTTGATGATAATCTATTCTGTAAAAAAACACCCAAGCAAATCCCTGGACCATATTATAGAAATTTAACTCTAGTTAGAAGGCATATAATAGACTCACAAGAAGGAATACCATTATTAATAAAATTTAAAGTTGTAGATGTTTCAAAAAACTGTAAACCAGTTAAAAATTTATGTGTAAATATATGGCATTGTAATTCAGAAGGACACTACTCAGGTTGGGATTTCATCAATCCAAATTTAGAAGTAATGAGCGATGATATTGGTAGTGTTCCAAGAACAGATGAAAAAAATTTTCTAAGAGGTTCTCAGTTAACAGATTCCTCTGGTTTTGTTAGGTTTACTACTATTTATCCAGGCTTCTACGCTGGAAGGGCTACACATATTCATTTTACTATCACTGAGTGTTTAGAAAAAAAAGAGGAGGTATTAGTAAGTCAATTATATTTTCCAGAAGATATGAATATAGAAGTCTATAAAAGCAAATATTATCCAGCAGAGAGATTAACAGAATTAATAATAAGGAAGATGATTATTACAAAAATATGAATGGGAGAAAATTAGTTTTAAATGTTAAAAAATTATCAAATGATATCAATGATGGTCTATATGGTGAAATGACAATTTATATAAATTCAAATGAAAAGAGTTTGACTTATTAATTAATATATTTAGGTTCTATTTAGAAAACCAAGCAATTAAGAGCCTTTTTAATTGTTCTCAAATGGACAAAATAGAGGACTTATTAAGCAATAGTGATAGAATAATAACTATTACTTAACCCATCAATAATTTCAAAAATATTTGCAAATTTTAAAAATAATGTTATTAATTATATTTATATTTTAAACGTAATTTATTTTAGTTTAACTTAATGTAAAGGTTAATAATTATGAGCTTAATACAAAAAATTTCGATCCTTTCTTTTGTTATTATTAATATCAGCTACGCAACGAGCTCATGGTCACATAATTATTATCCAGACTGTTATGTAAAAATGGGAAAAATATGCTGTTTGGATGAGAATGGGAATGAACATTGTAGACCAAAAATAAGTGAATAATAAAGAAACAGATTAAAAAAACAATTTTTTAAGAAAAAACATTAAGTGATTACCGCTCTTTAAACAGTTTCAGATAATTGTGGGGTCTGAAGCCCAATCGTACGAAAACGTACGCTAAGTACATTTATTAACCATTCTAGCTAACTCTATGAATTATAAAAACCACTGGCAATGGCCGTTTTTTCGATGTCAGCCTGACGTGTCAGATCCTGCTCTGATATGCTGACCCTTTCATAGATGCGAGCAATTTTCATTTACGGTAGCCATGAGTATAGGTAATTTGGCTATCGTAAAAGAGGTGGCTAAGAATGGCAATCTGCGATTTAAATTGGCTGGTTAATTTTTGGCTATTTAAAATGACCGCTTAACGGCGTTTACTGTTCCGTTGCTCCCTAAACCCCGATATTTTCCTTTTTGAGGAGAAAACTTTTACTTCATTCATACAGATGTTATGTAAATATTAAATTTATAAACTAATATTAAAATCGGATTTAAATTTTATTTATAAGAGAATTATATGAACAAATTATGCAAAGTATTTGTAACCATATGTTTTATCGGAACAAGTTTTTTTTCTATATCAAATCCTAATAATGGTATTGACCCAGCAAATCCTCGTTGTACTTACAAACCTGGGAAAGTTTGTTGCATTGATGAAAATGGACAAGAACGTTGCATCCCTTAAAATGAATAATGAATTAGAACTAACAGACCTCTTCTTTATTACAAGGAAGAGGTAAATTTATGTTTATAACTGGGTTGAAGGATTTTAATCCTAGTGTCTTTATTCAGGCTTGAACCCTGGTTTACCGTTTTTGGCGCGCCATTCTTTTATTATTCCAACTACATCTTCGGGACCTTCATTACCTTTTTCTGGGTAATATAACAAATCAGATCCAGAAGGATGTTCAGATAGTCTCTCAAACTCCATAACAGCGTTAATATGATCTTCCTCTGTTGGATAAATGTCGTTATAAATACCTCTGACGAATTTAAGAAACTCTTTTTCTGTATAATCAGAAATAATCTTATTAGTCATATTATTTATCTCTTGTTTTGGAATGGATTTCTAAATGTCGTTTAGGGGTTACTACACTAAGATTATCTACATCATAGACAGCTCCATTATTTTTTATAGGATTTATGTGATGAAGTTCAGCTTTAATTCTTTTCCCAGCGCGTTCAACTTTACGCACAAATGGCGATCTTCCATTTTTGAGGGTTGCTTAATTACCAGGGTCAAATTGCCCACTCAACTCCGGATCTTTAGCTACCTCTTGCCAAAAAGTCTTACGGAACTGATCGAAATTGGCAAATTCTTTACCTCTTAGTTTATCAGCTATCTGGCTAGGTATTGGCGCGCCAAGTTCTTCTCCTGCTTTATCTAACCAAATTCCAGTTATTACCTTTCCGTTACCTGTCACCACTCCAGGCAGGTAGCAAGGGTTATTAAACATCACATAAAGGGGTTGATAACCGTTTTCAAGGGGAGGCACGGTGACCGGTGTTTCGACATCAGGCGGAATAAGGTTAGGATAAACCCTGACAATAGGGTTTTTGACAGGTTGGTTGTTACCGGTGTTAAGTATCACCACCTGTTGTTTTTCAGGGTGCATCGTTAAGGCCAATTGTTTTTGCAGGAACAGAAAGAGAAAGGAACTGGTCAAGGGTTTTGCCTTGTGCTAAATCACTGCCTTCTCCCGCTTTAGGTGGATAAAGAATAGAGGCCACCACAAATCATCTTGATACCGCCATCGCGGCAGTGTCCGCTGCCGCACTTAATGGCGCAAGGTTAGCTGCTGCACTTGATAACAGACGAGAAGCCGATGCGTTAAGCGTATTTATCGCATTAGTAAATTGGTTGAGTAACGAAACGCCTGAAGGGTTGGTCAATACCAAACTGCCGGCACCAGCAGAAGACAAAACCGGTGCTATTTGAGCTGAGTTACCGATGATGGCTAATGAATTAGACTTTTTAAGTAAAGTGCGGGCATGATTTTCTTCTTCATTTAACTTCCCCTTCATGAAAGCTTCTTGTTTTATAGCATAATCAAACGCGGGATTACCAAATGTTGGATATAAATTTTCCAGACTGGAAAAACCGCTTAACGGATTTAAGGGGGTTACCGGCGATGCCCTTACCACGATAACGTCATCCGCCCCCCGTTTTACTCTTTTTTTCTGATTATCGACTGTACTGAGTATTCTTTCTTTTTGCCGCTGCTGATGCAATAAATAATCAGGGTGAAACCCGGTATTCCCTCTGCTTTCTTTATCGGATTTTTCGGGGGCTACATCATAAGATGAGGGGGTGTCAGCAGGATTATTCTCATCCTTTTCTGTTTTGTTTTTGTCTTCATTCAAATAAGATGGATAACTAATCGGCGTGTGGGTTATTTTCATTATTATTTAATCTGTTACTGCTTTGTGAAACATAATAAAAATCTTATAACACAAGTTTTACAGGAAGAACCAGTAATTTAAAGTAACAGTGTATCAATGCCGCCACTGAACACAAAAAAGGAGCAAAGGTCAGGCGGCGAAAGTCGTCATCCTGCTGCCACCGTTTTGGATACCCTAATCTTCTTGCTAGCAAAACAAACCCCGCCAAAAAGACAGCACCTATAATGACCCAGAGCACAATAGGCAAGGAAAGCCACATCCCCAATATCGCCATCAGGTACACATCACCCAAACCAAACTTTGGGTGACCCTCTTTATTATGAGCTAAGGCTCGCAGTCCAAAAAGCACAGCAAAGAGAATTAACGCGGTGAGTAGAGAGGGTAATACACTCTCTGGGGAGAGCAAAAAACGAAACCCAGAGCCAATTAACCCAAACGCCAGCGTGAAGCAGCGAGGTAGACAACGACTCGCTGCATCCAGATAGAAAAACAAGGCCAAAAACGCGTAAAATATTAACGAAAACAGGGTATGCGTTATAGTGGGACAACCGAATGCCATTGTCCGGCGTAGAACCCCGTAATAAACATATTTTATGTTTATTACGGGGCTGAAGGATTTTAATCCTAGTGTCTTTATTCAGGCTTGAACCCTGGTTTACCGTTTTTTTCTCGCCATTCTTTAACTTCTTTAACAACCCCTTCGGGGGTGTCTTCCCTATTTTCTTTAGGATAGTAAATAAGATCGGATCCATCAGGATGTTCGCTTAGTCTTTTGAATTCAAGAATGTTTCTTACATCCTCTTTTTCTGAAGTATTTTCCACATCAAACAATTTTCTAACCAAGCCTAAAAATTCTTTTTCTGTGTAATCAGAAATGTTTTTTTTATTCATCTTATTTACTCTCTTTATGGATATCAATATGACGTCTGGGTGTCACTATACTTAAGTTATCGACATTATAAACTTCCCCGCCATTTTTAATGTAATTTATATGATGTATTTCATACTTAACTTTTGCACCCACTTGCTCACTTTCTCTTGGTGATGGAGCTTTGCCGTTTCTCATATTTCCTAAATTACCGGATTTAAACTGCCCACTCAACTCCGGATCTTTAGCTACCTCTTGCCAAAAAGTCTTACGGAACTGATCGAAACTGGCAAATTCTTTACCTCTTAATTTATCCTCTATCTGGCTAGGTATTGGCGCGCCTAGTTCTTCTCCTGCTCTATCTAACCAATTTCCAGTTATTTCCTTTCCGTTACCTGTCACCACTCCAGGCAGGTAGCGAGGGTTATTAAACATCACATAAAGGGGTTGATAACTGTTCTCAAGGGGAGGCACGGTGACCGGTGTTTCGACATCAGGCGGAATGAGATTAGGATAAACCCTGACAATGGGGGTTTTGACAGGTTGGTTGTTACCGGTGTTAAGTATTACCACCTGTTGTTTTTCAGGGTGCAGTAATGGTCCTAACCCTTGAGTACCTGGGGCGTTAATGGGGCTGATTAATAGGGTTCTGCCCTGATTGCCTTGTTCATCAGGTAAGGTAATGCCATAAAGTCCGGTGGCAGGGTTAATAACGCTTTCTACTACCCAGACTCGCGCCCCCTTGCCGCCTTTACCTGTTTCTGTCTCCCAGTGATTGGGTTATTTTATACCGTATTTTTTTTCAGTAACAAACTTTGGCTCTTTCCAGTTAGGGCCTTTAACAACTTTTCCATTAACTTCGCTAAATACTCCCTTTTCAAATAACTCATCATAAGTAGAAGAGAGCTCGCCGCTGGTTACCACTTCAAATCTATTATAAGTATATAATCTATCTAATTGCCTAAAATCGCATGTTGTGCCGAGAAAGGTTAAAACATCTTTCACGCTTTCATTTTTTATTATTTCTTTTAAAGACATGATTAGCCCCCTTTCAAAGCAGATTTTAACTCTTGCTCATATGCATATTGTATAGCTTCTTCTGTATAAAGAGGTTCATTTTTTTCGTTAATTTTATAATCCTCTAAAGCCGCTGTATGAGTGTTATTCCAAACCGATTTCTTCTCTATTATACTTTTTGGTAATTCACCATCCTTAATACCAAGATTCCTGTAGCGCTCCAATTCTCTAATTTCATGAGTATAGAATCGTTTATCGATATCAGTCGCCTGCATTTTCCCTTGTGAAATTTTTTCTAATCTATCTATCATTACTCTATTTTCAGGTGCATCACCAAAGCGACTAGTGTGCAGCTTAACCTTATTTATGCCAGCCTGGTCAATAATTGCAGTACGCCAGTCCAAATCAAGAATAGGTCCTCCTGCTCTATCTGTGTGGAAGTATCGACCACTATATTTTCCTTTGGCGTTAGTTTCTCCATAATGATTATTAAACATCACATAAAGGGGTTGATAACCGTTTTCAAGGGGAGGCACGGTGACCGGTGTTTCGACATCAGGCGGAATAAGGTTAGGATAAACCCTGACAATAGGGTTTTTGACAGGTTGGTTGTTACCGGTGTTAAGTATTACCACCTGTTGTTTTTCAGGGTGCAGTAATGGCCCTAACCCTTGAGTACCTGGGGCGTTAATGGGGTTGATTAATACAGTTCTACCCTGATTGCCCTGTTCATCAGGCAAGGTAATGCCATACAGTCCGGTGGCGGGGTTAATAACGCTTTCTACTACCCAGACTCGCGCCTCCTTGCCACCCTTGCCTATTTCTGTCTCACAGTGATTGGGTTATTTTATACCGTATTTTTTTTCAGTAACAAACTTTGGCTCTTTCCAATTAGGGCCTTTTTCGGGTAAAGGACTTGAGGTTTTCTTTAATTTACCTTCATTAAAAAGCCGATGATGGGTTTGTAATAATTCTCCAGTAGCCGCAACTTCAAAATTATATTTGACATACATCCTATCAATAGTTGGATATGGTGTGCGTAGGGCAAAATATAAAAGAACATCTTCAACACTCTCATTTTTATAAATATTTTCTAGATCTATCATCATTTATTCTCTTCTGACGTCCAATATGCTTCTTCAGCATTAGGTGTGTACAAAGGTTGCGTTTTCTCATTAATCTTATAGTCTTCATATCTTTATTTATGTTTTTAATCGTATCATCAGGTAATTTCATTCTCGCCTCACACATTGATGATGCAGAAACAGGTTTACATTGAGGTAATGATATATTTTCCCGATTACAGTCATCCCATATTTCATTAATAATATAAGAATATCCATGATTATTTTTTCCTGAAATGATTTTCATGAGAAATAAAACGATCAATTTGGTATCTATGGTTCTTTTCCTTTTTTGCCATAAACTGTCAATGTTTGAGCATGATTTGACGAAAGCCGTATGCAAAAGCTGATATAGCTCCATGAACTATCCTTTTCACTTAAATTTGAATAAATGATCTCAAGAATATATCACGTAGGAGGCTTAACCGAATGCCATTGTCCGGCGTAGAACCCCGTAATAAACATATTTTATGTTTATTACGGGGTTGAAGGATTTTAATCCTAGTGTCTTTATTCAGGCTTGAACCCTGGTTTACCGTTTTTGGCGCGCCATTCTTTTATTATTCCAACTACATCTTCGGGACCTTCATTACCTTTTTCTGGGTAATATAACAAATCAGATCCAGAAGGATGTTCAGATAGTCTCTCAAACTCCATAACAGCGTTAATATGATCTTCCTCTGTTGGATAAATGTCGTTATAAATACCTCTGACGAATTTAAGAAACTCTTTTTCTGTATAATCAGAAATAATCTTATTAGTCATATTATTTATCTCTTGTTTTGGAATGGATTTCTAAATGTCGTTTAGGGGTTACTACACTAAGATTATCTACATCATAGACAGCTCCATTATTTTTTATAGGATTTATGTGATGAAGTTCAGCTTTAATTCTTTTCCCAGCGCGTTCAACTTTACGCACAAATGGCGATCTTCCATTTTTGAGGGTTGCTAAATTACCAGGGTCAAATTGCGGGACAAACGGGAAAACAATACGATTGTATGTTTTGGTGCTTCACAGACAAGCACTCGGAAGGTAGACTTTTTCATAGCCTTACTCCTATCTAATGTAGGTTTAGGGTTAGCTGGCTGTTCGGGTTGCCTCCCGTTCAGTCAGCGCGCAAATTATCCTTGGTTAATTTTAACTTTATCTGATATACCATTTCTGCTGTAAACCGATGTCCATTCAATCGACTGAACTCTTGTCCAATCAACTTTCACAGCATATTTTTTATTTACTCTAAATTCACCTCTGCTAATTCGTTCTATTAAACCAGCAAAAATCAAAAAATTAATATTATTATTGAAAGTTTGTAATTTAAGATCGTTTGCCTTCAAAAAAGCAGCTTTAGTTTTCGAACCGTAAGCAACAACGTTTTCATAGTTCATGTTTAATAACATGAAATTAAAAATTTTATATTGAGTGGCATTTATCCCTTTAACACGACACAGATCACGTATATAAACCTTAACAAATTCAGGTTCTGTTAAAATCTCGCCAGTAAGATGATCTATATACGTTGAAGCCATTAAACTCTCCATTAAATACCGATTTATAAGTATCATAGTAATAAAACCGCTTTCTGTAAATACTTTTTTTAAAGTATTAAAGATACCTATTAATTATAGTTATACTTCTTGGCGGTAACTTAAATACTTCTCAACGGTAATTTGAATACCCAACACAATGATTTTAAATACTGCCTAGCGGTATTAATATTGGCTATAAGCCTTGTAAACACTAAATTCGTTATTCTTATCTTAAATCTTTCGAAAATATTTTCAGAAAACTCAGTAGCAACAGATTAACCTCCTCTTCCTCGTCAACGCTGTTCGGTGCTCGCAATCTAATTTGAGGAAACCGAATTAACAAAAAACCATCCAAAAAATCCTTAAAATTAAAACACCCACCGCTCGCCACAGCCAAGTGACCGAGCAACGCGAGCAAACGGGCGAGGAAGCGGAAGATAACCGAAATTTAAGAAGAGCATGGTCACTTGGAAATCAAAAAAACATTAACTCAATTGCATAAAATGGGAAATTAGCTCAAACAAAAGGATATATTTTTAGTATTAATTAAATATTAAAAATAAATTATTTTAAACTTGTTTCATTTTTTTTTAAGACTATAATAATATTTAATTAATATTAAAATAAGGTGAAATTGGCATGATATTAACTGTCGGAAATACCAAAGGGGGTGTTGGAAAAACAACTCTAGCTATAAATATAGCAGCCGCCAGAGCAATACAAGGAAAAGATGTTTTTTTGATTGATGCCGATCGACAAAAAACAGCACAAACAGCAATTAGTATCCGCGCTAATAACGAAATTACTCCAGGTATCGCATGCTCATCATATTCTGACGGGCCAATTCTTCGTTCTCAGTTACTGCAGCAAAAAGATAAATATGATGATGTCATTATTGATGCCGGAGGTAGAGACTCGACTGCACTAAGAGCCGCGCTTATTTTAAGTGATATTCTTCTAATTCCTTATCGCCCTGGCAGTTTTGATGTTTGGGCACTACAAGACATATCAGATTTAATTTCAGAAGCCAGAAGTATTAGAGATGGACTACAAGTGTATTGCATCATTAATGCTGCTGATGCTAATCCTAACTCTATAGATAATAAAGATGCGTCAGAAATTATTTTAGATTATCCAGAACTTAAATTTATCCCGCATCATATTGTTGGTAGAAAAGCTTTTTCTAATGCAGCTGGATCGGGGTTATGTGTTTTTGAAATAAAACCTCAAGATGAGAAGGCAAACAAAGAATTACATACTATTATGAATATATTATATAAATAGCATATTCATATTAAAACAACATTGGATTAATATTAAATGGCAATTCAAAAACCCCCAAAAAGAAATGATGAAAAACATGATAAATCGCTAGAAAAATTTATCAACTCAGCGCCAGATTCCTTAATACAAAGAAAAGGAGTAAAGAAAGGCAAAAAGCAACAAATAACAGTCACAATAACTCCAGAAATAATAGAACAGCTAGATAAAAAAGCAGAAGAAACTGGCCTATCGCGAGCTGCTTTAATAAATATAGGAATTAGACATATTCTAAATCAAGGTACAACTGTAGGTGGAAAAGAATAAAAAAGCCGCGAAAGCAGCTTTTTTATAAGAAAGCTAATAAAAATTATTTTTTAATATTAAATTAATATTAAAAAAAGTGAAAAAATATTCATTTACGATTAAAAAACTACTTTTTTAAGATGTTATTTTTAATCTTAAAAATCTCTTTCTTCCCTTTCTCTCTCTTGCGCGATGCTTCGACTTTAGTACAATTTTGATTTCGATTTTTAAAAGTTACTTTGTCTGAGAATGGATCAAACAGAACTTCATAGTCGGGTAGGTCATTTGTTTGAGCTAATTGCTTTAAATTATGCCTAAACATTTTCAATAGGGAGGTACTGCCCGTTTTTAAATGGAGTTTTTCGAGTGCTATTGTAAACTCACCCTGATTACCACAATGCTTACGAGCTATCTCGTAAAGTCTTCTGTCTATAGCTTTACGTATTCGAAAATAATCTGGACTTATTTTTAACATTTTCTTCTTATGCAACGCCTGATACAACCAGTCAGGTAATGTTACCTCTATCATGCCAACATCAAGTTGGCCTTTCTTTTCATCAAGAATTCTCCAGCTGTCAATAAGGCCAAAACCAATACTTTCTTGCTTTTCTTCAGAATAAATAATATTTGTTTCTATCGTTGTACCTTTCAAACGTCTTAGCGCTTTCTTTAGATCATCATAGCCTTTTCCGCTTTTGCTTCTATTTGTCGTGACGAAAAAATCATAAGGAGTAAAACAGACAGTTCTACTTATCGGCTGATTATTGTTTATCGCCTCTTGTAATTTTGATATAGCATAAATCCAAATATCTTTATCAAAGACAGTAGCTAAACCAATTTCCGCAGCAGGGCGAACTGTTACTTTAGTAAATCCATTCTTGTATTCGCGTACTTTTGTATCTCCAGCTTTCAGTGCGAAAAATGGATGTTCCATACTCGCCATTTCATCACGAAAGCTGGAAAGTTCTATCTCATCGGCAATAAAAAAATCTATCTCATGCTTACGGGGCCTTAACGTTTTCAAGTTGCGTACTCTCTGATTAATTGTATGATTTATCATAGCCTCAATCCTACATTGCCTAGGGTTGCTGGTAAGAGCCACCATTGTGTTGCGTCACTTTGGTGGCTCGTTTTTTTTCGTACTTCAAAAACCATTTTCGTACTTCAAAAACTGATTTTCGAAAAAAAAACATCGTATTTTAAAAACCAAATATAGTACTTTAAAAACCAAAGTCAATAATTAGATAGATTAGATTCAAAACTATCTGACATTTTTTGTGTATAACTCTTTTTTCACACGTACTTCAAAAACCAATGAGTCGTACTTCAAAAACCAAATATCGTACTTCAAAAACCTTAGTTTGAAAAAAATTATTATATTTCAGTAATATGAATAGAAAAAAATTCCTTTAACTTATTTAACTTATACATAACTATATTTAACCGGAAATTTTTCCCCATTCTCTGTGGATAACTTTTCTGATAAAAGTGGTATAACCACTTCAAAATATTCATTGGCTTTAGATATTTTCATTTGGTTATTTTTTAACCAAAAGAGACCTAATTTCTATGTACGTAGAGGTGATATTCCGCTTCCTCGCCCGTTCACTCGCGTTGCTCGGTCACTAGGCTGCGGCGAGCGTTTGGGATTAATATTTTTAAATGGATTTTTAAATTAATTAACAGTTAGTCATTGTACAATAGTGTCACTACCGCTAGCATAACTAGGATTAACGTAATCTATTCATTTAGGTGCAACATGAATAAAACAGAACTCATCAACAAAGTGAGTGAAAAATCAGGATTAGCCAAGAAGGATGCAGAGAAGGTGGTTAATGCCTTCGCAGAAACCATCACCGAGTCTTTGAAATCGGGTAACAGCGTACAGCTCGTTGGCTTTGGCAGTTTTCAGGTTAAACAAAGAGCAGAAAGAAAAGGACACAACCCACAAACAGGCAAGGCAATTAAAATTGCGGGTACCAACATACCGAGTTTTAAAGCGGGTCAAAAGTTAAAAGATGCGGTTAAATGAACAAAACAAATAACGCATTGGGAGTTAAGTCTTTTTTAGTTTTTGATATTAATAATCAAAGTTCTTCAAAATTCTTCAATACCTACGATGAAGCAGCCGATTATTGCATTGATAACGGAATTTCAACGTTTTTAGAAGTTGGCGATTTTGAGTACAAAAAATCAGAAGAAATTTCCATAAAACCAAAAAATTTTTATTTTGTTCCTAAAAATTCAGACTCAATATATGTTGTTGATGTTAATGATTTTGAAGAGATTTGCGAAAGCATGACAACCGGAAAAATTTTTATAAACACTAATTCCAATACCATTAATTAAAAAACACCCCTACCGGAGACCTGATAGGGGTGACTTACGAAGCTAGATTAACTCATGTTTGATATCTTGCTTGAAAACATTTCCACCTTCAAATTTAATCTGTTTTTACCATAATTCAACTCTAAAATTGCAATTAGTGAACAAAATTTGAAATCTTCTGTAAAGTGGATAAATGTTTAGTATTCTGGAAATATTCGATAACGACTTAAGTATGCCATGTTATTATTATGGCGTTGTCCGTTAATCAACGGCAATATTTTCCCTGGTGTTGGCCAGCTATCCGCTGGTCTTTTTTAAGGGAATAACGTCCAACATTCATTAGATTAATATCATGAGTAAAAAATTCACCCCAACGCCCCACGATAGTCTATTTAAGCAGTTTTTAAGTGAAAAAGAGACGGCTAAGGATTTCTTCGATATTTGGCTGCCTAATGAGATTAAATCACTTTGTGACTTAAATAGTCTCAAAGTGGAATCAGGTTCATTTATCGATAGTGAGATGAAAAACTATCAAAGTGATATTTTGTACTCCGTTAAAACAGAAAAAGGTAAAGGCTATTTCTATTTGCTGATTGAACACCAGTCTACACCGGATAAGCTTATGGCATGGCGACTGATGCGTTATTGTATGGCCGCGATGCAAAAACATTTAGAGGCTGGCCACAAAAAGTTACCACTCGTTTTTCCTATCCTGTTTTACACGGGCGAAAAAAGTCCTTATCCCTATAGTACAGATTGGCTAGACTGCTTTAGCGGACGGGATATTGCCGAAAAGATTTATACCAAACCGTTTAGACTGGTTGATGTGACCACGCTTGACGATGGCGAAATTATGCAGCACAAACGAATGGCTTTGCTTGAATTAGTCCAAAAGCACATTCGCCGACGGGATATGACCGAGCTTCTGAGTGAAATTGTTAAATTATTATCGTATAATTATTATTCCGATAATCAGGTGATAACGTTGTTTAATTACCTCATACAGGAAGGTAATGCAGAACAGCCAGCAAAGTTAATCAAAGAGATAGCCAAACAGTCAGAGAAGCATGAGGAGGCACTGATGAACATCGCTCAAGGATTAAGACAAGAGGGTATTCAAGAAGGAATACAAAAAGGCAAACTGGAAGGAATGCAAGAAGGCATCCAGAAAGGCAAGCTGGAAGGCGAAAAACAGGCCTCGCTAAAGATTGCTCGGCAAATGCTGGAAAGCGGCATGGACAGACAATCGGTGATGAAATTCACAAGCCTTACGGATTCTGAGTTAAAAAACCTGTTTAAAGACTAAAATGACCGAGCGGCAGAAATTAAGCCTCAATCGCCCTAGACGGGTTTCTGAAGAAACGACACCTAAATCCTCACCCGTGTACCGAAAAAAGGTCTGGGTGAATTCTGCGCCCAAAAAACAGGTGAAAAAACCTAAACCACAAAAGCCTGTTAAGCCAGTGACCCAAAAGCGGGTTGAAAAGTCTCAACCTGTTGTTAAGATTAAAATCCCAAAACCAACGAAACCGCCTAAAAAACGGTTGCCGTTAGCAGAAGCAATTTCCCAAATCAGCATTTTTTGGCCAGACCTGTTTCCTGAACATCAGCTGAGACCGATGAAAATTGGTATTCAGCAGGATATGTGGCAAGAAGTGAAGGAAAAGTGCTTACCGATAACCAGAAGGCGCTTAAGAGTCTGTTTAGGTAGTATTGGACACCACGCTGATTGTCGCGCCCTTATCCAGTTGGGCGCTAATCGTTATGATAAAAACGGTCAGGTGGCAGGCGAGGTTACCCAGGCAGATGTTGAGGATAATTTAAAGCGTCTGGCCAGACTAAAAAAAAACCATTTCCACAACCCTTTAATCTGATTTTTTGCCAGATTTCTGCTTGCGCCACAGCCATGGCTCAATGGGATTTTTAGATGACCACAGTCCAATATTTGCTTGATGGTTAGGAATCTCAATCAATACAGTAAGGCATTAATGGAGGTGTTTTGAACTCAATATTTCTATTAAATTCTGACAGTTTTCTCGTTGATTAACCATGAGAACAGTAATTCGGTTAAATTATCATCTAAAAGCCTAATAATAGGCACACTGCTCCTAGGATGCGGTTTGTAACCATCGTTTTTTGACCATTTTATCCCGCCTTTCTGACAGTAAAGTGACGGCGTGTATTCCTTTTTCCGCACTCATAAACCGCAATCGGTTTCCACATAAAATACATTGGTACGGGTCAGTATTTAAAAAACCTTTGATAAGGGTCCAAACCCAGGTTTTTCAGGCACATTAGGAGATATCATGTCTAACGCCTCATACACCTTCGGTAATAAGCACCCGCGTTTGCGATTGGCTAAAAAACCGTAATAACGGATCATCTTAAAATGTCGCGCAGGGATATGACTGACATAACGCCGTATCATTTCTTCTTGGGATAAGGTCTGTCGTCTGTATTGTTGGCTGTGGTGGTCATAGTAATGATGAACCACGGTGCCGCCGCTGTAGTGCTTCAATTGAGAAGCGGAGATAGGGGGACGTTTAAGATAACGGCCCAGATATTTCACATTATGCCAGGCCCCGCGTGTCTTTTTGGCAAAATGTACTTTCCAATAACGTTGAAACTGGGCATTGAGGTAACGACACCAGGTCTGATAATTGCGAATGTGCCCGAAGCCAGGCAATTTATTGGGTTGTAACTGAAAATAGTTATCCCTAAGGAGTCGAATGACCGCACTGCGCCAGACCTTTTCAACGTCTTTCTTTTTAAAGAAAATCGGTTTCCAGGTGTCATATTGAGTGAGTCCCCCACGCGTGACGGATAAATGAATATGCGGATGTTGATTGAGTTGGCGACCGTAAGTATGCAGCGCACAAAAAATGCCAATTTCGAGGCCTTGGCGCTTGGCGTGTTTGAGCATGGCGCGGGTTGCACAGCGAAAGAGTTGGTTGAGTAAGCACCAGTTATTGTTAAAAAAAGGCCAAAGCAGGTGAGGCATAGTGAGGGTAATATGTTGCCATTCGCAATCCGGCAAAATATGGCGCTGCTGGGCAATCCACTGTTCGGTGCCTTTGAGGCCACACGCACTGCAGGCTTTGGATTTACAGGTTTGACAAAAGAAGCGTGAATGAGAGCATTCAGGTGAAGAACAGCAATAACGGCGAACGCCCATAGCGCAGGTGCTGCAGGCGAGCATCTTTTCGAAAGAGAGTAGTTGCCATTCATCTACGTGATTATTTTCGATGAAAAGGTTCCATCCGTCATCGTATTGAAATAGCAGTTTTGCAGGTCTGGGGATGTACATAGAGCAGAGTATAAAGGACGAGAAGGGAATTGCCTAGAAATAGAGCGCCTTTGCCGCGATGCTCACGCCAAAGGCGTGCTTATGTTCTAAAGCTCCCTTAATCTTTCTGTGAGGCATTTTTAGTTGATAGGCGAAAATGGATTACTTAGAAATTAAGATGCAATCACAATAGATTACCGCGCGTTTTATGACTAGGTATCAGCTCACAGTGTGGCAGGTTATCGATTTGCAGCGTAGCTGCTTCGTTCCGATAAAAAAAGACAAAGGTTTAAGTATTAGAGAAACCGCTAAGCGCTTTTGTATAGGTTCTGCCACTGTATCACGCTGGATTAAGCAAATTAAACCTAAACCTGCAGCTTCCCGTAGTAGAAAGATTGATAAATCCGCATTAGAAAAAGATGTTAGACAATATCCGGATGCTTATCAAAGGGAGCGAGCCATTCGCTTTGGTGTTTGTCAAAAAGCGATTTGGCAAGCTCTTAAAAAATTGTCCATTACCTATAAAAAAAACATTCAGCCACCCTAAGGCAGATGAAAATTTACGAAAATCGTTTCGTCAAAAAGTAGAAACTTATCGAGAACAAGAAAAACCGCTCGTCTTCATTGATGAAAGTGGATTTTCTTATGATCTCCCACGCAATCATGGCTATTCTCCGAAAGGCCAACCCTGTTATGGTTGTAAGGATTGGTTAGCTAAAGGACGAACTAACGCCATTGGCGCTCTCCTAGGAACAACATTACTGACGGTAACGTTATTTGACGGAAATATTAATAGTCTACGAGTTTCGCACCAATAAGAAAACGCTCTATTTTTAAGTTTAATTCAGCATAATATATAAATAGAAAAAATCTCATAAATTAAAAACAACTTATTGTAATTTAAGTGAATTTATACGTCTTAGTAAGTTAAAGATTAATCATTGTTTTGAAGCCATTTCTAGAATTTTATATGCCCGTGCGAAACTCGTGTAGTCATGTGTTTTATTCATGGATTACTCAAAGCCTCATACCTGTCCTTCCACAAAAATCGGTGCTCTTTATGGATAATGTTCGTTTTCACAAACGTGAAGATATTTTACAAGCCATTAAAAAAGCCGGACATCAAGTTGAATTTTTACCGCCTTATTCACCCGATCTTAATCCCATAGAACATAAATGGGCACAGGCTAAACGAAAGAAAAGGGAGACTGGTTGTGATATTGATACCTTATTTTCCGTTTATATGTAATAAAAATTAAGTCGTTTTACTATACATTAAATAAAAATAAGTTTATTATGGATGATGGTTAATTAGTAACCATTTTTGGTATTAATTTCTTATACATTAAATTTTATGAGATCAAATAAGTTTTTACTTATATTAATATTGTTAATTATAACATCTAATTCTCCTGCATATGAAAAACATATCGGAATTAAAAAACATTTTTTATCAAGTTGGAAAACAGAAGAGTTTAATAATCAGTGGGGCCTTGATGCTATTAATGCAAATTATGCATATTATTATGGATACACAGGGAAAGATGTACCAATTGGTGTGCTTGATGCTCCTATCTATAAAAATCACCCAGAGTTCACTAATGTAAAAAACATTATTAACCTTGTTACTAAAGGGAAAAGAGCAGAAAAAAGCAATTCCGATATAAATATAAAAGTTGGTGATAATTTTTATTTTGACGGAACGTTACACTTAAAAAATTATGAAGGACAATACGAATCACATGGAACGAGTGTAGCATCTATAATAGCTGGAAATCGTGATGGAAAAGGAATGCACGGTGTTGCCTTTAATGCAAAAATTTTTAATGCTGATATAGATGATGGATACAATACGATTTATAGTAAAATTCCTTTAGATAGAAACATCTATTATTCCGCCTGGCAAGAATTCAAGAAAAATAAAGTCCGTATTATAAATAACAGTTGGAGTATTGGTATTCCAGATGCACCTAATTATGAAATTTATGATTCTGTATCTTTTTCCGATTCAGATGCTGAAAAACAGTTTAATCATGACATAAAAAGTATTATAGGTACGAAATTAGGTGGTATTTATAATGGTGCTATAGATTTAGCCCACAATGGCATTATTATGGTTTACGGTGTTGGGAATGATGGCAACACAAATAGCCCTAACGCATTAGCTGGATTACCCTATTTTTTACCAAACATTCTATCGCATTGGGTGACAGTTATGGGTATTGCCAAAAAAGAAGATGTCACTCGATTGCTGCGTAGTGATTTTATCTACGATAAATTGTTTATTCTTTATGAAAATAAATTCCCAGGAAGAAAACAAGATGAGGAATTCTATGCATTTGTAGATTCAATTTACGAAAAATCTCCAAATCTAATTAAAGAAATATCATCAAAATTTGACGATTCAAATATACCTGATTGGCCAATTTATCAAAGATCAAATCGATGCGGCTATACTGCTAGTTTCTGTGTTGCTGCTCCAGCAGATAATATCTACTCAGCAAATATTGCAGGAGATAATTACAATAATATTTCAAGCGGTTACAGGAAAGGAGAAGGCACATCGTTAGCAGCTCCTCACGTTAGTGGTGCAATCGCTATATTAATGGAAAGATTTCCTTACTTATCAGCAGAAAATATAACAACAATAGTTAAAACAACAGCAAATGATCTTGGAAAAAAGGGCATTGATGAAATTTATGGTTGGGGGCTGATAAACTTAAGAGAAGCTATTAATGGCCCTAAAATGTTTATTTCTCCAAAAGATATTCCAGCTGAGTTTTATGTTCCGGGTTCATACACAAACACCCAATTTGTGGTTAATATTCCAGGTATCGGTTCCATTATTGATGAGGGAAAGCTTTTAAAGCGAATATGCTTATATCCAACATGTGCCTGGGATATTTGGCGTAACGATATCACTGGACATGGAGGACTAACTAAAGAAGGAAGTGGAACATTAGTATTAACTGGTAACAGCACCTATCGTGGTCCAACACTAATAAATAATGGAATTTTAGTTGTTAATGGCACACTAACTTCGGATGTGTTAATTCAGAAAGATGGTGTGCTCAGTGGTAATGGAACAATAGGCTCACTGAGCGCCCATGGTACTGTAGCGCCGGGCAATTCGATCGGTACCCTAAACGTAAACCATAACGTCAACTTTGAACCGGGCTCGCGTTACGTAGTCGAGGTTGGTCAAAACGTGCAGAGCGATCGAATTCAAAGTAGTGGAGCAGTAACGATCGATGGCGGTGAAGTGGTGGTTTCACTGGAAAACAAAGCTAACTTATTATCTCGACAGGAAGGAGATAGCCGATTAGGTCATCAGTATATCATCCTGAGTGCTCAACAGGGAGTGAGTGGGCAGTTTGATAGGGTGGCGTCAAAGCACCTGTTTCTTAGTACAGAACTGAGGTATCATCCAAACCAGGTAACGCTAAGCATCGGCCGCAATAATAAACGCTTTTCCAGCGTAGCACAGACACAGAATGAGCGCGAAGTGGCAAATGCAGCAGATGAATTGTCGATGGGTAATCCTGTGTATGAGAGCATCCTAACCAGTAGCACAGTGGATAAAGCACGACAAGCATACCGTCAGTTGTCTGGGCAAATCAATGCCGATATCGTTTCGGCATTGGTAAACAATAGCCGCTATTTAAGTAAGGTGCTAAATGGGCGTCTGCGTCAGGCGAAAGGTTTGTTGAGTTCGTCGACTATTAAGGCCAACGAAAGCGGTGTGTGGGCGCAATCGCTCATGGCTTGGGAGCACGCATCGGGCAATGCCAATGCAACAGGTTATCAGGGCTCGACTTATGGGATACTGTTCGGATTTGATTCAGCACTAGCAACTGACTGGCTGCTTGGGATAGCGACAGGCTATACCCGTACCTCGTTGCACGGTGGTTATGGTTCGAATGCGGGCAGCAATAACTATCACCTGGCTGCATACGGTAATAAACAGTTTGGACTGCTGGCACTGTGTGGAGGTGCAATATACACCTGGCATCGCATCGATACTTCGCGTTTGGTGAACTATGGTGTGCAGTCAGAACGTGAAATGGCAAAGTACAGTGGACGTACACAGCAGCTATTTGCGGAAATGAGTTATAGGATGGAGAGAGAGTGGGTAAACCTGGAACCGTTCGTTAACCTGGCATACATAAACATGGAGAACAATCAAATCTCAGAGCATGGTAACGCGGCAGCATTACGTGGTAACAAGCAGCACTACGACGCGACGGTTTCGATGTTGGGGTGGCGTGTGGATACTGAACGGCTGGTGAATAAAAACACCAAGATAGGGCTGTTTAGCGAACTGGGATGGCAACATCAGTATGGACAGCTAAAACCAGGCGCCAGGCTACGGTTTAAAGGCGGAAATGCTCCGTTTGTGGTGAACAGTGTGCCGATATCGCGCGACAGATTGGCTCTGAAGGTAGGGCTAGAAGTAGTGGTGAACAAGAATGCTATATTGTCGTTGAGCTACGATGGTCTACTGTCGCAGCAGCATCAGGACAATAGCGTCAACGCTGTTTTCACTTGGCGTTTTTGATAACAGTGTAGGGTGCCGATTAAAGTTAGTGACAAGTAGGGGTCTGTAAAATTTTTTGTGTAAACAGCTCCTCCGTTAGCTGGTAATCGGATCACCGTACATCAACAGAACGAAGCAGCTACGCTGCAAATCGATAATCGGTAAGGTCGGAGATTAAACCTCAATGTTGAGTATTTTTTGGTCTCTTAGGCTAAATTTTTGATTAAAATTGCATATTGATATTCAATTTATCCTCAAAAGTCGATTTTAAGCCACCCACGAGTTTCGCACGGGCATATAAAATTCTAGAAATGGCTTCAAAACAATGATTAATCTTTAACTTACTAAGACGTATAAATTCACTTAAATTACAATAAGTTGTTTTTAATTTATGAGATTTTTTCTATTTATATATTATGCTGAATTAAACTTAAAAATAGAGCGTTTTCTTATTGGTGCGAAACTCGATGGTTAGGAATCTCAATCAATACAGTAAGGCATTAATGGAGGTGTTTTGAACTCAATATTTCTATTAAATTCTGACAGTTTTCTCGTTGATTAACCATGAGAACAGTAATTCGGTTAAATTATCATCTAAAAGCCTAATAATAGGCACACTGCTCCTAGGATGCGGTTTGTAACCATCGTTTTTTGACCATTTTATCCCGCCTTTCTGACAGTAAAGTGACGGCGTGTATTCCTTTTTCCGCACTCATAAACCGCAATCGGTTTCCAGGTGTCATATTGAGTGAGTCCCCCACGCGTGACGGATAAATGAATATGCGGATGTTGATTGAGTTGGCGACCGTAAGTATGCAGCGCACAAAAAATGCCAATTTCGAGGCCTTGGCGCTTGGCGTGTTTGAGCATGGCGCGGGTTGCACAGCGAAAGAGTTGGTTGAGTAAGCACCAGTTATTGTTAAAAAAAGGCCAAAGCAGGTGAGGCATAGTGAGGGTAATATGTTGCCATTCGCAATCCGGCAAAATATGGCGCTGCTGGGCAATCCACTGTTCGGTGCCTTTGAGGCCACACGCACTGCAGGCTTTGGATTTACAGGTTTGACAAAAGAAGCGTGAATGAGAGCATTCAGGTGAAGAACAGCAATAACGGCGAACGCCCATAGCGCAGGTGCTGCAGGCGAGCATCTTTTCGAAAGAGAGTAGTTGCCATTCATCTACGTGATTATTTTCGATGAAAAGGTTCCATCCGTCATCGTATTGAAATAGCAGTTTTGCAGGTCTGGGGATGTACATAGAGCAGAGTATAAAGGACGAGAAGGGAATTGCCTAGAAATAGAGCGCCTTTGCCGCGATGCTCACGCCAAAGGCGTGCTTATGTTCTCAAGCCTTTTTCTCGAGAGCCAAAAACCGAAAATTAGTCGCCTTCCCATGGTACCGATATGCCCACGCCAAGCCGGATCTAACCTGTTCGGTATTGATGTTTTTGCCTGCAATGATTAATGTGCCTAACCAACGTCCAAACCTATCCTGTTTTTCTGTCATCACTTCAGCCTGCTTTTTCGCGCTCAGGTGAAGCAGGTTTTGTTTTGAGCGTCTTCCAAAGGGTTGACCTAACTCAGGCGCATCAATACCAATGAGGCGCACTTTGACCCGTTTGCCTTCCGTGAGGACGAAAACAGTATCACCATCGATGACATTAACAACACGTCCAGAAAAATTAGCAAAACAAAAGAATAAGAAAAGCGCATTTTTTTCGCATAGAAATTCAACTTAGTCCGCTCCCCACAGACGAAATTGAGGCGCAGCGCAGCGCAGCTTGCGAGCAGCGAACAATATCGTTGAGGAAAAGGGGTCAGCTTGGAAAACGGAAAATATCCTACGCTAAGCTTATTTTTTGTACCGACCTATATTAACTGCACGCAACGGACGGTATTTACCTGAGCCCAACTTTAGATTATTCCGCCAGATATAATCACCACTTAGATTGATATGCTCCCAACCTAGAGGGGATAAATGAGAAATTAATGCCTCATGAATCTGAATTCCTTTTCGTTTTAAAGATTCGATAGCTCTTTCTATATATACGGTATTCCACAACGTAATCGCCGCTGTTAACAATGTTAACCCACAGGCACGATAGCTTTGATTTTCCAGACCTCGATCTCTGATTTCGCCTAACCGGTGCATAAAAATGGCTCGTGCTAGGGCATTGCGAGCTTCACCCTTATTTAAACCTGCTTGCACTCGACGACGTAGCTCAGGATCGCAAAACCAATCCAGCATAAACAGCGTTCGTTCGATACGACCGATTTCCCGTAATGCTTTTGCCAGACCATTTTGTTTGGGATAACTCGCCAATTTTTTTAACATTAGCGACGCAGTGACTGTTCCCTGTTTAATCGAGGTTGCCAGCCGAAGTACCTCATGCCAATGTTTTTCAATTTCCCGGATATCCAGACTCGTCGAGGATATCAGCGACTGTAGCCCCGGGTATTGTTTTGCTTTCCCTTTGATAAATAGTTTCTTTTCAGGAAGATCCCTGATCCGAGGGCAGAATGCAAATCCCAATAAATGCATAAGTGCGAAGACATGCTCAGTGAAACCAGCTGTATCGGTATAATGCTCTGTAATTTCCAATTCACTTTCGTGATACAACAAGCCATCAAGTACATGGGTAGAATCTCTTACTCTGCTAATGACTTGAGTATAAAATGGGCTGTATTGATCTGAGATATGAGTATAAATCTGCACACCAGGCTCTGGGCCGTATTTTAGATTTACATGTCCTGCATATCGACCATGACTTCCAACCCGAAAATTTTGCCCGTCAGATGATGACGTTGTACCATTTCCCCACACGGCTGCCAGCGGGCTCTTTTTTTGGGTATTCACCAGCTCAGCAAGTGCAGCTGAATAAGTTTCATCTCTGATGTACCAAGCTTGAATACCTTCGAGTGATGATTTTGTTGTTCCTGGGCAGGACTGAGCCATTTTCGTTATCCCCAAATTGATACCATCTGCAAGGATAGTCGTCAGTAACAACTTTTTGTTTTTGGGTCTGACGTGATTATTTTTGAGGTGAGTAAAGTGGTGGGTAAATCCACTCCAACCGTCCACTTCATCTAATATTTCAGTGATTTTTGGGCGAGGTAACATGGCATAAACGAGGTCAGCAAAAGGAGAAACGTCTGAAGGAACGCTGTCATCAAGTGGCGTTACTTTTACACCATTTTCTGATATATCAACATCATGCAAATCTCCCGCAATCGCCATCGCATTCACTTCTTCCAGACGTGATGATAACAGCGCCATACGTGAGCTAAGGTATTTTTGGCAATCTGTTGGAATGGCGAGTGGTAACTGAGTCTCTTTGAGTAATTTTTCAAAATCAGCGGAAGGAATAAGATAATCGTCAAAATTCTGGTAGCGTCGCGACCCCTTTACCCAGATATCACCCGATCTTAATGCGCCTTTTAGCTCATTAAGGACACAAAACTCATAGTATTTTCGGTCAATCCCCGAGGGGGTTATGACCAATTTTTTCCAGTTTTCAGGGATAAAATTTATGGGCGCGGATGGCGGCACCTTTCGGAGTTGTTTTCGGTATATTTCTTTATAGGTCTCAAGCGCTTCACTAAGTGACAGCGCTGTAGGAGTTGCCTTGAATTGCAATGCTGATAACATACGGGGGCATATTTACGCAACGTACTGTATTTTTCGGTGATCAGATTAAGAGGCTCAAAATTATCCTTTCGGGCTAAAAACTGTGTTTCTTCCAGACTGGCGACAAATTCTGGCCAAGGAAGTACGCCTTCTATTGCAGTCCAAGGATCATCCCCTGATTCTCGTGCATTTAGCAGAGCCTGCCCAACGGTAAGATATTGCTTTAACTTACTCTGAATGAGTTTTCCTGTTTTTTGAAGTCGTTCGGCCTGTGTACGCTTTGCTCTACTGAATAAACTGCCCAAGATACGTTCATGTAATTCGATAATTTCATCAGTCAGTGTGGCCCTTGCTTCTGAGATAACACAAACCAACATGGCGTAACGACGTGTCTCGGAGAATTTAGCCAGATCCCTGCTATTCATTTTTCTACCTTCTCGAGCCAATTTGAGCAGTCGGTTTTGGTGAACGGAAAGCGAAATACCTTCAGGTAAAGCCAATCCCTCAATAGCATTTAATCTATCAATATGCTGCAACACATTTTACCATTAATTTTCCCCGGAGGTTGAAGCAGCCAAGCAAGACGGCTTAGTTGTTCATCCCCTGAGATCAACAGATTATCTAAGGCTGTTTTATGTTGTGGTTCCAGTTGCGTTGTCAGTGCTGTAAACACTGCTCTATCCGCAATTGTCGTGGCTTCAGCAAGGGTCCTCTCAACCACATCAATGGAAGGGAAGATAACATTATTATTATGTAGCCAGATGAGCATCTCTTCAGCAAGGATCAAACCTTTGTCGGTTCGCATAGCATGAGGATATAAATGACTAATGCACATTTTTTGCAAAGGCTTACTGAATGGCACTAATTGTAAATAGCGATAGAGCTCGGCAAGGTGCTCCCAACGGGTTTCCTCTCTAGCAGCGTACTTTTGCCATAAATCAGGATTGAGTTTCAATCTCTCTGCCACTCTGGATAGAATACCATCGTGGGGAAGCGCATTTTTATCTGGGGTAAAACCCAGCCCTCGTAGATAACAGAGTAAAATTGCAAAGCCTAAACGGTTAGGGTCTTCGATGTTTTTTAATGAGAATCAGATCTTGCTCATTTAAAAAACATATTCGTGCGAGCAGGATGTCATCATCAGGTACAACCAGTAAACGTTCTTTTTCATCACTGCTCAGTATTTGTCGTCGTGGCATCAATGCTCTCCCAGAATACGGACATAGCTCGCTCTGATTTTCAAAATATAAGCCTATTAAGAAAATGTTTTCTGTTTAACAATGCGTATAACCGTTCGTTCAGAAACACCACATAACCTCGCAGTATCTCGGATGCTCTGCCTATTATTTACTCGAAGTTCAATGATTTTTTCATGCAATTGATGGTCAGCCTGACGCCCCCTGAATTTACCTACCGCCTTAGCTTTTGCTATACCTTCCTGTTGTCGGCGGCGACGATCCAGATAATCTTTTCTAGCGATAGCAGCCAGCATGTCTAACATCATCCCGTTAATAGCTTTAAGCATAACAAAGGTAAACTCATCGCCAACATTTGACGTCAGAGCTATATGGCTTGTTGGAAGATCCAAACTAACAACAATAAGGTCTTTTTCCTGGATAAGACGTTTTAATTTTTCCCAACCCTTTTCATCTAGGCGTGAAAGACGATCAACCTGTTCAATGAGAATAATGTCACCAGATGCTGCATCATCAAGCAAACGTAAAAGTTCTGGTCGTTGGAGTGAGGCCCCAGATACATTTTCAGTGTACCAACTGGCCATGCGAAACCCTTTTTCTTCAACGAAAGCTTTCATCCTATTTTTAGCTCGGAGAGCGTCCTGTTCTTTTGTTGATGCGCGGAGATAACCATGAATGTACATTTTTCACCCATTGATGACGTTTAAGTGGTGATCATAATGTATATGACAGATAAGTAATGATCTAATAGAAAATGTCAACCCATTAGCTTGTGACAATGGGGTGTACTCAAATGTCATGCGTGGTTAGGTTTTGAGTTTACAATGATGAGGTGAAAGAGAAGTGGTTAAATAGGTAAAAGAATTTAGACAATATCAATTTGTACATAAAATAGCCTTAGCGTAGGATATTTTCCGTTTTCCAAGCGCACC
>NZ_CP084223.1 GCF_020268605.1 Arsenophonus apicola | reverse complement strand
TTCATACCCCACCCCCAACGCTATTAAGAATTCTGGCACGCTGACGAAGGGTCAAATTGCGGGATAAACGGGAAAACAATACGATTGTATGTTTTGGTGCTTCACAGACAAGCACTCGGAAGGTACTATTGTTCATAGCTCAACTCCTACTCGGTTAGGTTTTGGGTTAGGTGCTTGTTGGGAGTTACGATCTCAGCAAGTACCGACTATTTTTAAATTAAGTTATTCCAGATTCTTAATATAGTTAAACGATTTCCCACGCCTCCATAGTGAATGACACTAGGGTTTAAAAGATAAGTTCCTGATCGCTTTTGTTTTAAGTAACCATTGTTTTTTAATGCTTTAAAAACCCTAGCTACTGTAGCAACTCCAACAGACTCTTCTTTAGCTATCTCTCTTTGGGTTCCATGTATTTCATTTTGATTATTCTTATTTTTTAAAATCCACCCTAAAACTTTCTCACTTCCGTTACCTGTACAGCCAATCATTGAAGCTAATTCATTGAGGAAGACTTTGTTAAAAGAACCACCGTCCTGAGTTTTTAAGATGTCTATACTCATACACTCACCTGTTGTCTTGTGCACTAAATGCCATTCTTCCAAATTCAATTCCTTAACATTCATGTTCAATACTCATGATAACGTTTGTTCGATTAACCCTAACATTTGTTATCATATAAATCAATCATATGTTCCAAAAAAGTGATATAAAAAATACTGTATTATCAAATTTGATAACAAAAATTCCATTATAAACATTTGTTGTTATCAAAAATGAATACAAAAAATTTAGCTAAGATTAACCTAATATACTAATAAATATAAATAAATAATCTTATTCAATATAAAGCTTCACTCTATTCTTATTCTTACTTTAGGAACTACCAGACAACTCACTATTAGCAAACTAACTTTTACTTCCTAGTCAATGCTCTTCGGTGCTAGCAAGCTAATTCAGAAAACTGAACCAACAAAAAAAATCCAAAATATCCTTAAAATTGAAACGACCGCCGCTAGCCGCAAGATGCAAACTTGTTTTGCATCGAGGAAGCGGAATATAACCGGAAATTACAGGGAGCTAGGTCACTCGGAAATTAAATAGAATAGCGCAGTAATTTGTTTCGGTGCTTCACAGACGAGCACTCGGAAGGTACTATTGTTCATAGCTCAACTCCTACTATTGCTAGGTTTTGGGTTAGCTCTGTGTTGGTGCGTCAACATCAATACAGGGCGCTTATTTCTTTTTCATTCTTACTAGTTTTTCAGCTACAGCATCTAAAAAAAAATCATTAGCAGATAATCTGTAAACGCCAGTTTTTTTTAACTCAGATATTTTGTCAAGATGTTCTTGAGGAATTCCTCTTATTAGTTTATTTTTTTTATTGTTATCATCTGTTTCTATTTTTACTTTTTCTTGCAATAAAGCACTTTTACCAATCGCATTGAGATCAAATATTTTTTTGTTCACCTCACCACCCCGCAAGATATCTATGTGATATAATAATGATATCTTATAGATATCATTAAATCAAACCAAGTAAATTTTTAACCTCTAGCGCCAACTTCTTAATCTCTTTTTCAGCATTAGATAATCTTTGCTTTTGAGGATATAATAATACCCCTGTACCACTTTCTGCCATAACTGTCGTATAGATAGTACGATTAGATATTCGAGACTTCATTATAGTAAGATGTTCAAGTTCTCCTATTGCTTTAGTTATGGCTTCAAAGTTTTTTCTGCTTGGATGAGTTCTTGTCATGAGTACATGAGCAATTACTTTTATTCCTGTAATATTTGAGATAGTTGCGAGTGTTCTGTTAAAACTAGCTAAACCTAGTTGTTCCGTTATGTCATCATTAGCAGGTGTAATTACTAAATCAGCTAATGCAATAGCAATTCTTGTCATTTCAGAATCAAAACCACCACAATCAATTAGAATTGGACCCAATTTTTTATTATTAGCGATAGCATCGGCAAGCCTTTCTTTGCTACTAGTATCTATAATTTCCCATTTCCTTTCATCGTCTCGTAGCGTATTAATAATTGATAATCCATGATGGATGTCAATGTCAGCAATACGACGAATCCCAATCGCATCCACTAACTGAACAGCAGTAGTGGTTTTTCCTGTACCTCCTTTATTATGAGCAATCGCTAAAGTATAAGACATAAAAAAACCCCTTGATATCTATGTGATATCATTACTATATCACATAGATATCTTTTTAACTAAAATATCTTTTTAACTAAAATATATTTCTTTTACCATGCAAATTTAAAGTTAATAAGATATGGTAATATCATACAACAATAAAGTATAGTAGATATCATAAAGATATAAAAAAGATATCATTTATCCTGTATTAAGTAGATACATATCCTTTTTGATATAGAGGATTTTAAAAAAGATTCTGTTTAATTTTAAAAACTTCGCGCCTTCCTTTTTCCCGTTGCTGATCTTTTACGCCTTCTTCATATGTTAAATTTCGGTTATTAAAAACCACTACATCGCGCTCAACATCATAAAAAATTCTATAGTCAGGTAAGTCGTTAGCTTTTTCTAAGTTCTTTAACATTCTTTTGAATTCTGCTCTATTCGCTGTACTTCCTGTTTTTAAATGTAATTTTTCGAGAGAAATGTTAAATACTCCCTTATTACCACAGTGCTTCCTAACAATTTCATATATACGTCTATCAACCGCTTTTCTAATACGAAAATAATCAGGGCTGATTTTCAACATTTTTTTCTTACTCAATGCCTGATATAACCATTCAGGCAATGTTACCTCAACCATACCGATATCAAGTTTACCTTTTTTTTCTTCAATAATTCGCCAACTATCAATAAGGCTGAATCCTATACTCTCTTGTTTTTCTTGCGAATAAACAATATTTGTCTTAATTGTTGTTCCTTTTAGCCTATCTAAAGATTTTTCAAATTCTTGATATGCTCTACCACTTTTATTTCTGTTTGTCGTTACAAAAAAATCATATGGTGTGAAACAAACAGTTCTACTTATTGGTTCATTTTTATTGAATGATTCTTGTAATTTTGATATTGCATAGATCCATACATCTTTATCAAAAATAGTGGCTAGACCTATACCAACTGCTGGTCTAACCGTTACCTTTACATTTCCGTTTTGATATTCTCTAATATTAGTATCTCCTCCTTTTAAAGCGAAAAATGGATGCTCCATACTAGCCATTTCATCACGGAAGCTAGAAAGTTCTACTTCATCAGCAATGAAAAACTCTATCTCATGTTTACCTGGACGTAACGTTTTCAAATTGTTATTTCTCGTTTTCGTTGTAAGATCGATCATAGCCTTAATCCTAGTTACGTTAGGGTGCTGGTTAGAACCTGAACAAGTGCTTCACCACTGTTCAGGTTCGTTTATTTAATAACTCAACAAGTTTCAATTCGTGTTTTACACATAAAAAAACTGCATAATTTAGTAAAAAATAAAGTTAAATGTTTTAAAAAACTCAGAGAACGTGTTACACACATAAAAAAATATCGTGTTTTACACATAAATCAAGTGTTAATCTGTGAAAAACTCAAATTATATTCGTGTTTCACACATAAATAATTCGTGTTTTACACATTAAGTATCGTGTTTTACACATTAAGTATCGTGTTTTACACATTCATAAATAAAAAAAATTATTATTTATTAGCTATTTAATTAGATTTTTTTTCTTTTAACTTATTTAACTTATACATAACTAATCTTTTAACCGGAAATTTTTCCCCATTCGCTGTGGATAACTTTTCTGACAAAAGCGGTATAACCACTTCAAGATATTCATCGGCCTTAGATATTTTTATTTGTTTATTTTTCAACCAAACAGTGACCTAATCTCTTTGTACGTTGAGGTGATATTCCGCTTCCTCGCCCGTTCACTCGCGTTGCTCGGTCACTAGGCTGCGGCGAGCGTTTGGGATTAATTTTTTAAATAGATTTTTAAGTTAATTAACAGTCAACCATTGCACAACAGTGTCACTACCGCTAGCATAACTAGGATTAACGTAATCTATTCATTTAGGTGCAACATGAATAAAACAGAACTCATCAACCAAATTGCTGCAAAAGCCGATTTGACCAAAAAAGATTCAGAGAAAGCGCTTAATGCTTTCATTGAAGTCATCACCGAGTCTTTAAAATCGGGTAACAGCGTACAGCTCGTTGGCTTTGGGAGTTTTCAGGTTAAGACTCGAGCGGCAAGGGAGGGGCGCAATCCACAAACAGGCAAGGCGATTAAAATTGCGGCTACCAACATACCGAGTTTTAAAGCGGGTCAAAAGTTAAAAGATGCGGTTAAATGAACAAAACAAATAACGCATTGGGAGTTAAGTCTTTTTTAGTTTTTGATATTAATAATCGAAGTTCTTCAAAATTCTTCAATACCTACGATGAAGCAGCCGATTATTGCATTGATAACGGAATTTCAACGTTTTTAGAAGTTGGGGATTTTGAGTACAAAAAATCAGAAGAAATTTCCATAAAACCAAAAAATTTTTATTTTGTTCCTAAAAATTCAGACTCAATATATGTTGTTGATGTTAATGATTTTGAAGAGATTTGCGAAAGCATGACAACCGGAAAAATTTTTATAACAACTAATTCCAATACCATTAATTAAAAAAACACCCCTACCGGAGACCTGATAGGGGTAACTTACGAAGCTCTATTAACTCATGTTTGATATCTTGCTTGAAAACATTTCCACCTTCAAATTTAATCTGTTTTTGCCATAATTCAACTCTAAAATTGCAATTAGTGAACAAAATTTGAAATCTTCTGTAAAGTGGATAAATGTTTAGTATTCTGGAAATATTCGATAACGACGTAAGTATGCCATGTTATTATTATGGCGTTGTCCGTTAATCAACGGCAATATTTTCCCTGGTGTTGGCCAGCTATCCGCTGGTCTTTTTTAAGGGAATAACGTCCAACATTCATTAGATTAATATCATGAGTAAAAAATTCACCCCAACGCCCCACGACAGTCTATTCAAGCAGTTTTTAAGTGAAAAAGAGACGGCAAAAGATTTCTTTACTGTCTGGCTACCTGATGAGATTAAATCACTTTGTGACTTAGATAGTCTCAAAGTGGAATCAGGCTCATTTATCGATAGTGAGATGAAAAACTATCAAAGTGATATTTTGTATTCTGTTAAAACAGAAAAAGGAAAAGGCTATTTCTATCTCCTGATTGAGCAGCAGTCTACACCCGATAAGCTGATGGCATGGAGACTGATGCGCTATAGCATGGCTGCAATGCAAAAACATTTAGACGCTGGCCACAAAAAGTTACCACTCGTTTTTCCTATCCTGTTTTACACAGGTGAGAAAAGCCCTTACCCCTATAGTACAGATTGGTTTGACTGTTTTAGTGGGCGGGATATTGCTGAAAAGATTTATACCAAACCGTTTAGGCTCGTCGATGTGACCACACTTGATGATGGTGAAATCATGCAGCACAAACGAATGGCTTTGCTTGAATTAGTCCAAAAGCACATTCGCAGACGGGATATGACCGAGCTTCTGAGTGAAATTGTCAAATTATTATCGTATAATTATTATTCCGATAATCAGGTGATAACGTTGTTTAACTACCTCATTCAGGAAGGTAACGCCGAACAGCCAGCCAAGTTAATCAAAGAGATAGCCAAACAATCAGAAAAGCATGAGGGGGCACTGATGAACATCGCTCAAGGGTTAAGACAAGAAGGGCGTAAAGAGGGCATTCAAGAGGGTATGCAAAAAGGCATCCAGAAAGGCATGCTGGAAGGCGAAAAACAAGCCTCCCTAAAGATTGCACGGCAAATGCTGGAAAGCGGCATGGACAGACAATCGGTGATGAAATTCACAGGCCTTACGGATTCTGAGTTAAAAAACCTGTTTAAAGACTAAAATGACCGAGCGGCAGAAATTAACCCTCAATCGGCCTAGACGGGCTTCTGAAGAAAAGACACCCAAATCCTCACCGGTTTACCGAAAAAAGGTCTGGGTGAATCCTGCGCCCAAAAAACAGGTTAAAAAACCAAACCCCAAAAGCCTGTTAAGCCAGTGACCCAAAAGCGGGTTGAAAAGCCTCAACCTGTTGTTAAGGTTAAAATCCCAAAACCACCGAAACCGCCTAAAAAACGGTTGCCGTTAGCAGAAGCAATTTCCCAAATTAACATCTTTTGGCCAGCCCTGTTTCCTGAACATCAGCTGAGACCGATGAAAATTGGTATTCAGCAGGATATGTGGCAAGAAGTGAAGGAAAAGTGCTTACCGATAACCAGAAGGCGTTTAAGAGCCTGTTTAGGCAGTATTGGACACCACGCTAATTATCGCGCCCTTATCCACTTAAGCGCTAGTCGTTATGACAAAGACGGTCAGGTGGCAGGCGAGGTTACCCAGGCGGATGTTGAGGATAATCTACAGCGTCTGGCCAGACTTAATAAATCGTTTCAACAACCTGTTGATGGTTAGGTTAGTTTGGCGTTGGGAAAATGATGCACGCTGGTATGAGGCAGCGCTCAGTTATGATTTATTTGGTGATTTATTACTTATTCAACGTTGGGGAGGATTAGGTAATCATCTTCATGGCCAAAAAACCGAAATCGTTCCTGATATATTTACCGGTATTGCTAAACTCCATGCGATTGATAGACAGCGAAGGAAAAGAAAGAGTCCTTATCATCGTATAAAATAACCTTATATCAAATCTATTATTGAACGCTTTAACAAACGATGACAAAACAAGAACTCTCTACCTTGAATATGGCGGGCTTTATTGAAAGTCAAACCCTAATACTCTTGGATAAGCTCAATCAGATCAATCTGGATGACTGCGCAGATGAGTGCGAAGAATTACATGAAATGGCAGAGGCGCTTTATCTGCACTTGCAGCGAAGATTGGAAAATTAATCACCCCAACGAAAAAATTGACCTTTTGGGAGTGATTAATTTTTAATTGAATCATGATTTTGTGTTTTCAGCGATTTCTTTAAGTTTGGTATAAATGTTAAATAATAAAATAATTAATTCACAAGAAACCCGAACGCTAATAACGCCGATAACGATTATGGCTAAGCCACCAATGAGACTGGAGAAAAACTCCGAATAACTCCCGGCAATAATAGCCGCAATGCCAGAAAATAAAACAGCGATAATCCCAAGCCAATAGAAAACAATTATAATCTTAGGGGTTATCATTTCATCTAATCTTAATAAAGATTTCAACATGATTATTTCCTTTTTTAATTCTGTTAAATTCATTAATGAATTGTAAGATTTAAATTTCATTTATTCCACCGAGTGGATTTAGATTTAAATCTCTCCTGTTTTTTCTAATTTTAACTTTTTATATTTTTGATAAATCAAATTTGCATATCGATAACGATTTTTAATCGATGTGTTATTATTTTGCATGCCAGCGTTATACATTCCTACGGATTGCCAGTTTTTACCAAACCTGACAAAATTTCGATTTAAAATCATGGCGCCAATATGAATATTCAGACATGGATTATTTACTAATTTATTTTCTGTTAAAGCCGGATATTCTTTTTTAATTGATTTAAATGTTTTGGTGTTAATTTGCATAATCCCTAAATCAAGAGAGCCATCTTTATTTTTGTTTTTTGCTTTTGGATTGAAATTAGATTCCTGCCATGCAATGGCTCTTAAATAATCGGGGTCGAGATGATAATAACTTCCGGCTTTATCAAAACAATCGGCAAAAGCTAATTTTGAGATAACAAGACACAATAGCCACATTAAATTTTTAATTTTTATCACCCATCTCTTTTAATTAAAAACATCACAATTCGGCATATTGTCGCCCTGATAAAGCAAAAAGATTTTCAAAGAAATTCCAATAAAGACTCTCAATGTTACCTCACCAAATCCGCTTTTTCCACCACTAACTTACACACCACACGCAAAATAAACTTTGCGTAACTTTTCATTTAAATTCAAGTTATTGTATTAAGGTAGTATATATTTCAATCAAAAAAAGAGTTTCAAAAAGAAAGCTATAAGCAAGTTATAACTTGCTTATAAGAAAGTTAAAAATTCTAACATTAAGATATTGATAATAATATAAAATAAAACAAAAGAAAGTTATAACTTTCTTTTGAGTAATTTTATAATTACAATTATAAGGTGATTTATACTGAATTTTAGCAAAAAAAAATTTAAAACATGCTGGTCAGCTAGCCATAAATTGTTTTTGAAATGCAAATAAATGTAACAAATTGTAAGGTATAAAATGGAAAGTCAAAAAAATTACCCGATGACACTAAGAGTGCCTTTTTCTGTTTTGGAATTTATTGATGAAATGATAGAAAAAAAATTACAGGATGGAGAGAATAAATCAACAGCAAATCGAACCGCCGTAGCATTGGAAATGTTAAAAATAGGGGCGAGGGTTTTAAAGAAAAAAAATGAGCAAAGTAGTGATCAAGATGTCACATTTGATGAAAAGTTAGCTTTAATTGCTGATGCTGTTCTTAAATCAAAATTACAAATTGAATCAATGTTTGAATTATCGTTTAAAAATCCAAAAGAGATTGATAGTAATACTATAAATCAATTTGGTTATGAAGCGGTAAATAATAAAATAAAGGAAGTTGATTATAAAATCAGTCATTTCTTTAAACTAAAATAAAATAACGCTTTTTTATTAAAAAGCCCCTGAAATTAGGGGCTTTAAAAGTTATTTTTTGTGCTCAATAACTTCTGGTTGAGAAGTTTGACCAATAGCGATTTTTTGTGGTTTTTCTTCTTCCGGTATTTCGTAATTAAAGTTTAATGTTAGCAATCCATCGGCTAAGTTGGCATTTTGTATTTTTATTCGATGGTCAAGGTCGAAACTCATCGAAAAGCTTTTTTTCTCAATACCTTTATGTAGCCATTTTTCTGTTTTGCTATTATCGTTATTTTCTTCTTTCTCCGTTTCACTTCTTCCGCTGATGGTCAGCTTATTATTAAGCACGGATATATCTAACTCGTGTTGTTTATAACCAGGAACTGCTACTGTGAGTTCCAGATTTTCTTTATCTTTTTGGTATAAATTGTAAGTAGGCATGTCTGACAACGGTTTTTCGCCGGTTATTCGGCTAAACAGTTTATCCATTTGAGTAAACCGGTCGGATAACAGGTTGTCATTAAGCATTGGGATAAGAGAAAAAGAACGATAAGCCATATTGTCCTCCTTTTGCGCTTATTGATTCGTATATTACTTTGTTTAGTTATAATACTAAAATATGGGTAACCTTATTTATTTTCAAGGGGATTTTATAGTTAATGAAATTACTAAATATGACAAAATTGCGAATATCTGAATTATCTCAATCAACATTAATATCAGGTATATTGCAACGGATAATTAGTTTTAGTCTATTATTGTTAGCTGTTATTTTGATTATTTTTTTGATGAAAGAAACGTTTACCTTATCTTTACTATTATTCAAGTCAGCTAATCCTAACCAGACTTACCTTTTACTCGAAGGTATCGTTAATTATTTTCTCTATTTTGAGTTTATCGCATTGATAATTAAATATTTTAATTCTCTGTATCATTTCCCTTTACAATATTTTGTATATATCGGTATTACCGCTATCATTCGATTAATTATCGTAGAACATAAAGATCCATTTTCTGTACTGATTTATGCAATCTCGATATTAGTCATGATTTTAGCCTTGTATTTAGCTAACGCCAAACGTCTTGTAGAATAAAAAACTATTGATTAAAACGATAAAGTATGACTTAATGAACTCCAGCACCGAGATTAACAATCTCTTTTTATTAGTAAAAATTTTAAGTAATTCAAAATTTAGCGATATCATAATACCTCTTCATTAATGAGTTCCTTCTGATTAAATACCATTAGTAAGATCATGTTAATCTTTGAAATTTTCAGATTAATTAACAAAATTAAGGAAATTATATGTCAAGCATCAATACAGGTATTGTTAAGTGGTTTAACGCGGATAAAGGTTTTGGATTTATTTCACCTAAAAACGGCAGTCAGGATGTGTTTGTTCATTATTCTGCCATTCAGGGTAATGATTATAAAACGCTCTATGAAGGGCAAGAAGTAAACTTCTCAGTCGAAAGTGGCCATAAAGGACCTTCGGCAACTAATGTAATAGTCTTATGCTAGTACATTAATTTATATTATCGCATAGTTATCTTTATACTATGCGATAATCACATTTAGTACCTATCAAAAATTAACCCCCATACTCTTTTTCTTTGATTTTTTGGTTTTTTTCTTCCTCATGATGATATGAAATATTTATCTCATCATTTTCTTTTTCAAGTTTCGTTGGTTCTTCTCCAAGTTGAATATCCAGCATCTTTTCTTTATCATTTAAGCGTATTGATTCGAAAATGACATCTTTATTATCATCGACTTTTTCTAACTTATCTTCTTGAGGTAATTGAGGTGACGCTTCATTATCCGGTTTATTTAGTTCAAACTGAATCGTATTATCTTTTATATCGTTTTTTATCGATTCATCGAATTCTTTCAACGAATACCGATTGATCTCGTTTTCCTCGCTGATTTTGTTTAAGAAGAGGGAACTTCGCCTGTTCTATCCTGATTTTCGTTAATTTTTTCTGATTCTGTTTGTTGAGCTATATTTTTAGCAGATTCTTCATTATTCAGTTCAATGACAATCGTATTGTCTTTGGTATCATTTTTTAAGGCTTCATCAAATTGTGACAATGAATAAAAATTAATGCTGTTCTCGTCATTGCCTTTGTTCAGCACAATATAGATACCATCGGGTGCGCCTTTGTAACTGGCTTCTTCGATGTCTGTTTTCCCTGTATAAACGCCAACGGGTATATGGAGATTTCCTCGCTGAATGCCGTGCTCGTTGGTGACGGGCAATAACAATTCAGGTCGGTCATGGTGTGAGAATCTGGCGATTTCAACTAGGGTTTGGTCGATTTTTTTCGCTAATTTAGTGTTGCCAATTTCTTTGCTGTTATCCCAAATTCTGATTTCATTGCGAGCCAGTTGGTCTTCCAGTTTATTCAGGATGTCATGCGCGGTTAATCTGTCACCGGAATTCTTTGTAAGGGCTTCCATCCACGCATTGCCATCTGATAAATAAAGCTGAACGTGTTCTTTTGCGCGGGATAATTCCACATAGGTGTTATCCATTGCGGCGAGGGTACGCGCGCCTTCATAGACGATAACATACGGATAAGAAGCGCCTTGTGAGGCATAGCTTGTGATGGCATAGGTGTAATCCAGATGTCTGTCGGCATATTCTTTTTTGGGTTGATAAGTAACGAGCTTGCCGTTTAACTCAATATAGAGCTTATCGTCCTCAATCCGCTTTAACATGCCCCTGTCGTTATTGGCAATGTTGCGGTCTTTATCGGTTGTGGTGAGGCGGATTTTTTCACCTTCTGAGACTTCAATGGTTTTATCTTCAAAGAGTGCGACGACGGCAGGATTCACTTCAAGGGGTGACAGGTATTTTTCCTGATTATTTTCCCGATTTATCAGGCTCACAATGCCTTCTTTTGAAACTCCTGTTATTTCAAAATAGTGTTGATTGATTTTTGCGATGTGACCCAACTGGTTTTGCCAAAATTGGCTATCTTTTAAATCCGCTTCCTGATGGTTAATGCGTTGTAAGACAGGAATACGGGCTGATTTACCCAGCATCTGTTGACTTTGCATCACCGCATGAATGTTTTCATTTAACTGATTTCGATCGGCATTTAACGGGGTGATAATCACTGTGTTATCACGCGCTTCTTTTGTTCTCCCCACATAGTCATCAACCACCCTTTTTCTCATTTGATTGTCGTTTTCCTGTGGTTTACCTGATGAATTCCCCTTCATGATTGAGTTTTCTGGGATAAAAGCACCAACATTCCTTGCTACTCTGTCAGGGGAAACCTGGAAAATAATATCCAGTGATTTTTGCGTGTTTCCGGCAATAATTGCTTCAATGGCGGGTTTTAACTCGGGGGTTTGTCTGACGATTTCGTCCATCACCACTTTATCGGCGGCACTTCGTTGCCAGGCAAGGGCAAAAGGGGCGCCCCGCTCAAAAGCTTTTAGCTGTTTTGCATCCCCTGAGAGGACGACTCTTCCTGCATTATCTGTGATGTTAAGTAGTAATTCTGCCAGGGTTTTATTGCCAATCATCGAGCTTTCATCAATTACAAACAAGGTATTTTTATACGATGTTTTGAGATTGTTCTGGTGCTTTTCCATCAGAAAACTGGCGATGGTTTGGGATTTTATGCCCGCGGCCTGTAATTCATTGACGGCTTTATGGGTGGGTGCGAGTCCGACGATATTCATATCGGGTCGATTATTATTAAGGGCTTGCGCCACCGTTTTAAACTGCGTGGTTTTACCAACACCGGCATAGCCTTGTATCATGATTGTCTGGTCTTTTGAAGTTAAGACGAGTTCGGCGGCTTTCTGTTGGCCTTGGGTTAATCCGGTAAAATGTAGTTTTTCGTTATTTTGGATTAACGGTAATTGACTGTTTTTGCCCTGTAAAATCTGCGTGAGGATTTTGACCTCATTATCAAAATCTTCTTTGCGAATAAACCGCCCATAAAACTCGTGCTTTGTTTCATCCACGCATTTCACTTCGCCTTTTTTTAGGCGCTGTTTAAACGCGTTTATGCAATCATTAAACGAAAAATCACTGGATTTTGCGGCATCAGTAACGACATCAAGGCTATTAAAAACCATACTTGATTTTGTCCGCCGGTCAATGGCGATGTTTAGCTGTTTTTGAATATCAGGGGTGACATTATTTTTAGCGACATCAACGGCTTTTATGAAGGATTCATTGCCTTGTTGGATATCCGAGAGCACGGTGGTGCTAATTTCACTTTGCTGTAACCGTTTTTGAATACTTTCGCTATCCAAACCAGTGATGCCGATAATATTCTTCCCGCTGCGTCTTATCTGGTTGATAGTTGAATTATTCACTTCTTTTTCGTTAAACACCGCAATCACGGTTTGATTTTTATCAAGACTGTTTCCAAATGCTTCACAGTAGTGGTATTCCAGTTTGCAATCGGCTTTTGGGGTGAATGACGCTTTTTTGCCGTATTCATCTTCCATGATGATTTTATCGGCAAATAAAAAATTGCCTTTTTTTAACTCCGTCACCGTAAAGGTTTTGCCGGCCTGGATATTTTGGCCAAACACACCGGTTGATTTGACGCTATCACCTTCTCGCAGTTCTATCTCTTGCACCTTGAAAAGACGGTAGTGACTATCGATTTTATTAATTGAGAGGGCAGACGTGTTGCCTAATCGGTCTTGTAACAGGAGTTTATTACTTTGTTTGCTAATACTTTTTATCTGATACTGCTGCCGTTCATTTTCTGTTGTGCGCTCAAGTATCATGCCGATGTTATAGGTATTACGCTGATTGCGGTTAGCGGCATCTAAAAATATCGATTTTTTGGTGGTTATTACCATCTTATTTTCAGACAGCAATCCTTTTTCGATTAAAATATCACGGGTTTTGGTGGTTATTGCTTCTTTTGTTGAGTTATTCCCTGCCTGAATGATGACATCTTTATTTAAGGCATAAAGGTTAGCAAAATGATTAGCGGCGGTCTTTATTCTGCATGCTTTGTCGTGGTCAGGGATAAAATAGAGATGTTTATCGGCATTGGATTCAAAGGCGTTAATCGGTTCGGTGCCGATTTCGCGGGCGATTTCACTGGTCAGCCCCTTATTTTTACGACTAGCACTATCTAATGCAATTATCGTGTCGCCATCAGCGTAGGAGCGCCCCAGTAACGACGCGACTTTATTAAGGGGCAAATGCTCAGACTGGTAAATCCCAATTAATTGCCGTTTATGGTTGTTTTTCTGTGCGTCATTTAAATAGTCATCAATACTGATGGTTTTTACTTTTTTATTGATATGCTCTTGTAATTTATCGCTGATTTTTTTATTCGGCGTAATGATAACGGTATTTAACTTATTTTCTTTGGCAAGAGTGTGGATTTCCTCGATAACCTGAATTTCATGGGCAAACCCGCCTTTAAGGTTAACCAGATTAAACCGGACATTGTTTTGCGTGATATTTTTAGCTAATGCGCTTTCCTGTGTTGTTGTTAATTCATGTTTACTGTACCGCAACTGATGAATGAGTGCGCTGACCTCATTTTCCTGTTTAAGGTGGGTTTGGGTGGTTAACAGCGTGCTTTCTGAGTTAAGTGGTACGAGACTCCCTTGTTTAATCGCCTGGTTAATTTCCTTGCGTAATGTTTCTAATACTTTAGTCTGGCAAGGAAGGCGATTAATGACATGGGTTAATAATGCATCATAGGAAAATCGGGTGGTTTTATCGGATAGTACCTTAATGGATTGTGAGATGGCCTCTTTAAGGTTAACTACAGGTGCGGATGGGTTGTGGTTTTCTGCTTTTTTCACGTTATCTGCGGAATATCCCGTCTTGGTAAGTCTTGCTTGCCATTCTTTATGCAGTGTTTCAACATTGGTAAAGGTTTTTGCCTTACGGGTGGCTAACACGGCGGCACTTTTTTGTTTAGCAGAAGCGGTTTCGCCTACCGCTTCAACAACCTCCTTGCGTCTGGATGAAAAGGGTTCGGTGGGTACGCCTTCTATTTCCCATAAGCCATTTTTTCCGGTTGAAATAAACGAATAACCCTGTTTCTGCAAACTTTCTTTTAGGTGCTGGCGATAAATAGCGCCAAAAGTAACCTGTAAATCGTTAATGATTTCGCTAAATCCACTGCGGTTAATCTTATCTGATGACAGTGCTTTCCACCCCTTTTTATCTGACCAGGTGGCATTCATTAGTAATGCATGTGTGTGTAAATTGGGGTCGAGATTGCGATTAGTGGTGTGAAGAAAAAGGGCAGCAATTGCATTGCCGGTGATTTCTGTTTGCGTGACCCCTTTTGTCATTGAACGGGTAGAAGTTACGCTTTCAATCTCTTTGAGGGCTGATACCACCGCCTGTTTATGTGCATCCAGCACTGCGGCATTACCTTCCACCAACGCTAATACTGAGACACTTTTAGGGGCAGAAAAGGTTAAGTCATAGCCAGGTCGATGTTTATTTTTACCATTCACATTAAAACTCAAATCGGTGCCGTCCGGTAATTTTCCTTCCAGCACCTGTTCAAAGGTATTTCTATCCACCGTGCCGCTTAATCCTAACCGCTCAGCGCCTTTACCAAACCACCCAGTCCCTTCTTCACCGACAAAGTAATAGTTATCCTTTTCCTCATAATAGTTGGCACTGGTAGCTGCACCACCACTAGTCAGATTTTTAACCGACAACATACGCTAAATCTCCTTTTCTGTGCTTTTTTCGTGCCGGAGATTTTTGTTGGTCTCTTCGGCGGCTTCTAAAGATTCAGGCTCTGATGTTTTCTGATACAGTTTTCCTGTGAACGTCGAGATAGACACTATCTCTTTTGGGCTAGAATTATCGATAGCATGGGGCGTATTACTCTCTTCATTCGGTTTGCTGGATGTTGATTTTTTATCTTGAGTGGTCAGCAGTTTATCGAGCTTATTTTCAATCCCCGATTTATTCAGTTCCTGCTCAATCTGATTATCAAAAATGGCGGAGACATCGCGCTCAATTTTCCCTGCGGCAATCGTTTCATATTGCTTGTGTTGCAGGGTCAGTTTGACAATCGGCACATTCCCTCGGAGCGAGACAAAACACTCTAAATCATCCAGATTCTGGATATCCGAAAAGCTGACAATTTTTTCACGGGTATCTTCTTTTGAGAAGTTGACGCCATCACGGATGGTATCAACTCCATAGCTATACTGGTCTCGGAATTTCAGCAAACGGGTTTCGCCCAGCTCTTTTTGTACCCACTCCGCCACACTGCCACTGGGGCACGAAAATACAAGGTGGTATTCGCCAAATCCCAGATATTGCGAGCATCATGAGCGCCATAGTTCGCTTCCAGTTGTGAGAAGTTTTGAATACCGATGAGGGTTGCTCCACCAAATTTACGTGCTTCGGAGAGATAATCGCTAATGACCGGCAGCTTATGAAGACTGGGTAACTCATCTAACACTGTCCAGATACGACTTTCTCTGCTCGGTGTTAACGCCAGTACCGATTGCATGGAAAGATTGAGCCAAGTGCTGATTAACGGCTTTAAGGCAGCATGCAAACGACCATCGCTGGAAATAAAAATCCAGGCATCTTCATCGGCATTTTGCACCCATTCCCGAATGGAAAATGGCGGCTTGCCTTCTTTTTCCAATCCCTGACAGTAGCGCAAGGCTTTGACATAGGCACTTAACACGGTACGAATGGTCATGGCGGTTTTTTCTATACTGCCATCAACCAGATTAGCCGCATCAGTGCCCTGGACAAAATCATGCAATTCAGGGAGCGAAATGGACAATAACCGCTGTAATAGTTTTCAATTGAACGGTCAGGATGTGCGCGCATATGCTCAGCGGTCGCAACAAACAACAGGCGCGCAGACATCAGCCAGAAAGGGTCACCGCTTTTTGCGTCTGGCAATAACGGCAGGGCAAAGGTTTCAAAATCGGCGCGGTCTTGGCATTCACGCCATAAATCCCAGTTCGGGCAACGGGCATCCATTGGGTTTAAGATGATATCTTTCCCTTCGCGATAAAAAAGGGGGATAAAGTTATTCCCCTTGTCATAGATAATGGCTCTTTTCCCCTGTTGTCTCACCTGACTTAACAGGTCATTAATAACAGTGCTTTTCCCTGTTCCCACCGTGCCATGCAGCCCAACATTTTGTTGTTCACTGTTTTCAACCAGGTGCAACTCGCCAATCTTAAGTGGTGATATTTTACCTTTGGCTTTTAAAAACTGGTTAATTTCTTTTACTGACCCCGCCAGATAGCGACCACCAATAATCTCATTTTTTCGCTGCTGCGCGCCTTTTTTACCTAACCACCAGAACACCGCCACAATCAGGCCAACAAAGGTAAAGGAAGCGACTCCCCACGCCCAGAATGCGGCTTCTTTCAATAACACATAGCAATAAATAAAATACCGGTCGAAGCGTACCTCACGGGCGGTTTTTTCAAATTCAACCACCTGACCGGTTCGGGGTTTGACCAGTGAAAGGTAAAGGGACTCCCTTCGCTAGTGCCTATGGCTTCCTGTAGCGGGATGACCAGTTTGTCTATTGCCCAATAAGACAACCCGTGTATCATCTTCTCAAGTGGGATTTGAAAGGCAATGGTGGCAAAAAAGACAAGAATGGTAGCCAGAATTACCCAGAACGCCACAATATTGGCAATCTGCATAAACATCGCCACCATGTATTTAATTACCTGACCACCCTGGGTCATGTTTCTGGCATCAAGACTCATGATTATGTTTCCTTAGCAACAGGAAGCCCAATTTTCTATCCAGAAAGTTTTATTTATTGGGCTTTTTAAGACGGGAAAGAAATTAAAGAATATTGGCAATACTTTTCGCTAACTGGTTTTCCAGCTCCGGTTTTGCTTCTTCAAATTTCAGATTGACCTTGTTGGCATTGGACACAATGCGCGTCTGGTATTTATGACGGTTGGTGGTTTCGGTGCTGGTCTGATGTTTAGCACCTGAAGTCCCCTGTTTTAGGCTTGCCACGTCATTAACCGTGACCTTCGCGCCTTTGCTTAAGGCGCTAATCTGCAAGTCGGTTATCATCGTGAAATTCACATCCTCCACCATGGCATCGACTGCCGCACCTATTAATCCTGCCGCTAATCCACCACCTAGGGCTGCCCCTGTAGAGCTGGTATTGTACGCCAATGCTCCAGCACCGATTGCCGCCCCCAGTGCAGCACCCTGATAGCCCTGTGACAGGAATAACTGGGCGTCCCTTAAGTCCATTTTATCCGCCTTTAACACGTTAGCCTGTATCCAGTAATAGGCGGCATTGGGATTATTCACCACCGTATAGCCTTTCGCCTCAACAGCCTGTTTAATTAAACCGGCAAGATTCGACATATCTTTATCGGAGGTGTTTTTGATTTGCAGATAAACGGTTTTCTGGGAAGCGGGGTCTAACCAGATAGTTTCACTCATCTGGGTTTTGACTTCGAGGTTGCGTTTTTTTACTGCTGTGCTGACTGCGCTACAGCCGGTCAGGGCTAATGAACTGGAAATTAAACTCACCAGCACTAAACGCTTAAACGTTGATGCCATTTTTTAAAAACTCCTTGTTAAAGTTATAATGAATTACTTGAACAGGATACTGTTCAAGTAAAAGGGTAATAAAGACGGTTATATCTGAGAATTAACTATCACGACGGCTATAGTCATCATGATCAAACCCACTTGTCGTGCTGAAATCATTGTCATAGTGACTAGATGAATTAAGTGATGAATCATCATAAGAACTATCAAACGAATAGGAAGATAGAGATCCGCCTATATCATAACTGCTGGAACCATACATATTTCCAGCACAATCTGAACCACATCCACTCATGGACAGCCCTGTGGCGGGATTAGTCTCTAATCTATCAGTGATATCATCATCAAAAAGATTGCTGCTTGAGCTTTCACTATTGAAAGGAGAAAAGCTATGTGATGAATGATGTGAATATCCATTCCGTTGCCAATCTTGAGGCGCGTAAGAAAAAAGAATGGCTGCCGCAATAAATAACGAAATGATTGCGGATAGTATTATCCCTCCGTAGATAACTTCTGAAAGCACATATCCATCATTTTTTGCCGATATTTCTAAAAACTCTCTTGAGAGAATTAAAATATTTCCGATAAAAAAACCAAATAACAATGGATACTTAAATACTTTCTCACTTTCCCGCCAATTTTTTGAAAAAAAACAAAATAAAGCGCTCAGGTTAATGACACTCATAGCGATCATCGAAGAGGCTTGCTTAAAGTAGAACAAAAACAGCGTTTCGAGGATGACTATTGTGATGATAAATGCAATAAATCTCATTGTGATTTTCCTCCTTTATCCTCGTACCTTTTAAGATTAGCCGATTTTTCCTTATTTATCGCCTTTTCATTCGCCATTATTCTATCCTGAGTGGGTGCCACATTATGGCCAAAATCGGTTTGCTCTGCCCGTATCGCTTTCGCGTATTCGCCGGTATTGGCCTCAGCAGATTCAACTAAACTAACCGTGTTTCTTTCACCCGTTTCAGGGTTAACGATGGTCTGGTGTTGCCGAATCTGGCCTTTATCGGCCATTTTTTCCAATTGTGCCGCACTTTGATCAAAGCCGGCTGGATTATATTGGCTGGCATCATGAGCTACCTGCATACCCTGATAATGACTGGCCACTACTGCTTGACTGGCGAAATGATTATGGCGGATATCATCGGCTATCCTGTCACTGAACTCGCTGACCAGCGCTTCACGTTGTGCCCTGACCGCAGGTGTTCCCGCATCCGTTAATACACGACCTGCCTCAGCTTCACCTAAACGCGAATACGCAAACTGGGTAAATTCCTGCTCCAGGCGGTGGGAAGCACTTAAACGTTCGGTTTCGGTTAAATTGGCTTGTTCCGAGATAGTTTGCTCTTTGGTTTGGCTTGCGGTAAATCCAGCGAAGTTTTCGCTGGTATTTTGCAGTGAGGCTCGTAGATCTCTCACTAGAGAACGCGTTTCTGAATTAGATATACGACTAATGTCATCATCTGTCATGTTCTTAATAACGGTTGCGGATTGACTCGATGCAAAATCTTTTGCAGATTGCATATCTTCGCTGGTTTTATTGCTTTTTGATGCAGAGTCTGTGTTTGTATCACGCCATTCATGATTGTATCTTGCATTCGCATCCAACTCCACGCTGGCTTTTGCGCTTGATCCCTTACTAACACTCAGACTCCTTTAGCACCAAAACCAAAACCAGCTACATCGGTACTATCCGTTGAAGTTCTATATTCTCTCGCTGTACTGTTAGTTGAAGACATGGCTTCTTTTGCATATTGGGATTGTCGGTGAACATCTTCAATGGCTTGGCGTTGTTCACTGGATAATTTACTGTCTTGCGACCCTTGTTTACTAAACTGGTTACTGAGTGCGGTTGAGATATTGTAGGTGTCCGATATGGCACTTTTTAATCCCTGATGATAGCTTTCAGTTTCACGGTGTTGACTGCTTAAGGCTTTGCTAAAGCTGGTATCGAGCATTGAACTGGTATCCAGGCTAAAGGGCAGTTTCGAGATGGATTGCGTGGTATCGACAATATGCTGACCACTTTGGGTGGTGCTAATCATCGCCCCGTTATCGATTTGCTGGCTGGAGAGTCCGGCTTTGAAACTGCGGTTTAAATCGGTTTTAAAGCCATTAATGTTTTCCACCTGCATATTGGCCATGTTATAATTACCACTGGCCACCGCTCCTGCATCCGCGGTGGTTGCCCCTGCCAGAGCATTACCCAGATAAGAGCCAGCGCTGGCAATCTGTTGGCCAAGTGAGGTGAAGAGTTTAAAACTTAAAACGGAATAGACATCATCAACCAGCCGGCAATGCCTGCCGTAGTGCTGCCGGTCTGGGTGAGTCTGTCTAGATTAGAAAACGTTACATTTTCGCCATTTAGCGTGGTGGCCATCATGAAATTGTAAACATGATTAAAGATAGCAAACATCACAGGCCATAACATGAGGCTGCCCATGACGTTAAGGTAATTAATTATCACTTTTGTGGTAATTTCTCTTACAAAAAGCGCTAAAACCATAATCGGAAAGAGCGAAATACATAAAAGCATCAGCACGGTATTGAGTTGCGGCAGCATTTCACTGGCCAGATGATAACTGGCCTGATGTGATAGCCGCATTTTGGCCAGCGACTGCTCGGTGGTCATCAAATTTAACCCTGCGGGGTCGTTCATCGCGGCCATATAGGCATTAAAGCCTTTTCGTAAGCCTGCTATCATGATGTTCTGTTTTAAAATATCGGCGGCAGACTGACTTGCTTTCATAAAGTAGTTATAGCTGCCTTCGAGCATATGCGGTAACACCACTGAGGCATCGTGGCGGCCTGGAAAGAGTTTTCTGGCATAAAACATCAGCGTGCTCCCGCTTCCGGTGGTATCGAGATTAAGCAGCGCTTTAAGTTTTACCGTGGCTTGCTGGCAGGTCATAAACTGACTGCGTGCCCCTTCGGTATTTTCAGACTCCCAGCCCTGATAATAAATCCCTCTTAAGGGGCTCGGTTTTGAGAAAATCAGGCTATAAATATCACGGGTATGGAGTAGCTGGCTTAAACTGTATTTGTGGTTTAGCTGGATATCAGGAATAACACAGTTTTTGACATATTCACTGAAATTGGCATTAATCTCAGGGCTGTGACTGTGAAAGGTGAGGGATTCCTGCATCAGTTTCTGGCCAAACATCAAACCGGTTTTACTGTAGGCGACACTCTCTGGCAGATGGAAAAAGTCATCATAAAAGATGGCCGCTGAATGGCCGATACCGGTCAGTAGCCAAAGTGGTGTGGCCAGTCCGACTGGCACATTATCCACCCGATTGATTTTGTCTGGCCTTGTCAGGTCGTTGACCACCACCGTGACTTTCGGTGTAAGCAATAATGCCGTCACACAAACGAAGGTGAATCCCCAGGCAAAAAGTCCCTTTAAGTCATGGGTTTTAACGTACGTCATGACGCAGGTTAAAATACCGAGCGTTTCCGCCAGATAAAGCAACCCACCCCAAGTGCGGTGATTAACCATGGCGGTCACTGCATTCAAGGTTTGGGTCACCATATCACCCCCACTAATAAACCAGGTATCCAGTACCATCTTTACCCTCCAAACTGATAGTTGCTCATCAACCGGTCAGACAACCCTGATGAGAGTTGCTGACGTAAATAGTGCAAATTGCGCTCAAGCTCCAGCAGATGATTTTGATTAATCCGCATTTTGGTTAAGCGCTGCGCCATTTTCTCGCGCACGGTTTTCAGGCTATTTTGAAACTGTTTGTTTTCTTCTTCGGTATTCAGGCTCCCCGCACCTGCCACCTCCACTAAATCAATCAGACCGTCGATATAGCTCACCACCATGTCACTGGCGATGTACTCAGCCAATGACGTCACCATTGACTCATCGAGGCTTAATGAGGCACTGTCAATCACGTAGCGCAGGATTTGGACGCGGGTACTGCCAATCAAGGCCGTTTCCTTATCGGTTAACGCCGCATCGGTGGTGGATTTTTTAAACAGGCTTGACAACAACTTCTGGATTTGTGCTATCATGCTCTTGTTGGTCGGCACGGTGATTTTGCTTTTGGTCGGTTTCAGGCACTGGGTAACGCTATCACAACGATAGACTTCTGTTATGCCACCTTTTAGAATTGTGTTCATCACACCATCATTCGCTCCGAGCCCTGGCAAGATTGATAACTCTCCCTGATTGCCATAAATTACCGTGCCGACCAGCGACATCATCAACTCCTTTAATTCCCTGTCACTACTTATAAACTGATTAATTTTTTCAAACGCACTCCAGGTTAAGTTGCGATTGCGCGGGATCCGCCTTTTCTCTTCGTCATTGGCATGGTTAAACACTTTGTTGGTTTCATTGCCCACGCCACAGCCTTGACGGGAGGCTGCCCAATCGGCAAAAACACTGTGGTTACCGGCGATATCCTGACAGATGTGCTGGCTGGCCGCTTGTGATTTTGGCCATAGCCCGCCGACAATCCCTTGCGCCGCCTGACAGGTGGAGATATTGGTGTTGTTAATATCGGTCGCCAGCTTTTGCAGATAATCCTTGACCGCTTTCGCTTGCGGCAGTGCGGCTTCTAACGCCAGGTCAAAGGCGTAACCGGCGGCGTTGCTTAAAATCTGTTTGGCCATCACTTTTATCTGGTCAGAGTTAATAAAACTAAATGACCCCAGATAGGCATCAATGCCGCCGCAACCGGCTTTAACATCGGGCAAGGTGACCGAGATAAGCTGGATTTGCCTGACGGGATTGCGCAGAAACAGCGAGCCACCGGTGAGATAACCGGCTGCCTGTCCTTGCCACGCCGCAGCTTGGGTGACATTTGCGCCACTGCCGCTATTGAGCTCCTGAAAAAAATTGTTTAAATCTTCATTGATACCCGCATGCGTTGTGGTACAAAACAGCATCAGGGCAATTATTGGATTGCGGTTTTTCATTGCAAGACCCCCAGTTTTTCGGCAAGCCCAAAAGATTGCTCCAGTCGGTTAACGAACATTTCTGCGCTCAGCATGCCTTGCGAAACCGGAATAGCGACCAGCGTTTGGGTGTTAACAATAAAATCGGTGGGCGTCACCTGCGGTAATTCAGGGAAAAACTCACTTATCACATCCGGGGTGACCGGTAATACGTTACGAAAGGTGCTATCGCCCAGTCCGTCAAAACTGTAGACAAAAACTGGAATACCCAGTTGCTGCGCGGTGGCATTCAGAATGGGATTAAACTGCTGGCAATACTGGCAATCGGATTTCATAAAATGCACGATTTGCCAATCGGTGATATTAAGCACCTGACCGGTTGATAAGCGAAAGGTCTGGTGCTTCGTTTTTGCGCTATTCGCTGTTGTTTTGTGTCATTCATGGCTACAGTCTTGTGCTTTTCGAGTGCGGCGATTTCATCGAGCGTATTGGCGGCGATCGGTAATGTCAGCATCAGTAACAGAAGTGAAAGTATGTATTTCATCGTTAATCCCTCGGCGCAAAATCAGTGACGCGGTTTAATAGGCGTTTCGCTAAGTCATCCTGACTGATAAAACCATAAGCCAGTGGATGGTAGCTGCCCGTGCTCGGGTCAACCAGAAAGAGCGCAGGGAAATAGCGAATTTGCATTTTTGCCGCCTGTCCTCGGTCTTTCTGGCTGTTAGGTAACTCAGGGGTTATCACTCCATCGACACTGATGGGCATCACCGCCATCTGATATTGCTGGGCAAATTCCCGCACCACTTGGGCGAGTTTGTTGTCTAACGGTACCTTGCCGCGATAGAAGAAAAAGACCCCGTAGCGTTCATTGACGGCTTTAATGGCAGCAGTTTGTGCTTTACGTTCGTTCGCGTAAGACAGGGTTGCCGTGGCGTTATAATGGGAATGCCGGTTGTTGTAATCGAGTTCCGGTTTCAGTAGTAGTACCTTCTGCCAGGTGGCTGAAAACTGACTGGCGTTATCCGACCAGTAATTTTGAAACGCTATCCAGCGCGCCACTTTCTCCGGCGATTTCGGGTCGAGCACCGCGGCATTGCGTAATTCATCGCCAATGGCTTTGATTTTTTGCATGGTTTCCACGGCTGAGGGTGGTTTTGACTGGGATTGTTGTTCTTCCGGCGCTTCCTGCTGTGGCGCAGGTTCGTTATACCAATGCCAACCGACCGCAGGGGAGTAGTGATAGCCATCATCAATTTTTGCGATAGATGAAAACGATAGCAACAAAAGACAAACAGATAGGTTTTTCATCATCAACCCCCTGACAATTCATTCTTGATCTGCTGGCTGATTTTCTCAGTGAGCTTTTTGCTATCCGGTAGTTTTGTCTGGCTATTGAGTTCGTCATAAAACTCGGTGAAATCGAGCGTATCAAATTTCACCCGTTGCAACTCATCAATGGTTAGTCCGCGACAATCTGGATGTTTAGCACTACCAAATCCCACGCCCAGTTGACCTCCTCTCCCTTGTGCCTGCACAATTTGCGCGAGCTTACTGTCAAACACGCAATAGCTGTGCTTTTACGCAAACAAACGCCTGACACGTCTTCAGCGCAAAACTCCCCCACATCAATCACCAATCCTTTTTCTTTGGCTTTGCCTATTGCTTTTTCTTCACTGTCACAACTGGCAAGACCAATATCATGCCCCCAACCGCTGCTTTTGCAGCAATTGCTAAAACCAATCGCCGTTTTACGGCACGCCATCGGTTTACCGGTAAACGCACTGATATTTTTGCCATCCCCACTGATGTCTTTACCGGCTTTCGCAAGTGCGGCTAATTGCGATACCGCTTCGCCAAAGTCATTATTTTTGCCCGAGGCAATGGCGGCACATTTGCCGTCCGAGCAGTAGAATTTACCGCCACAGAGAAACCCTTCCCCCTGCGTGGTTTGTTGACACTGGAATTTCACCGATTCCTTGACGCATAAATTGCCGATTTTCTGCAAACACTGGCGCGACCCTTCGCTGCAATTAGGGTCTTTTTCCCAACGACCACAGGTATTATCATCCCGTTCAGAGACCACCCACTCCTCGGATCCTTGCCAGCAAGGTAACGTGACAGGATAACGTTTGCCGCCTTTAACGACATAACGGGTTTCGCCTTTTTGGCTGCACCAGGCTTTTGTTTTGACCGCATTGCCTTTATCAATAGGGCAGTTCGCTGTCCAAACGACTTTTGGATGCCAGATTGTCTCGCTCACCTTTAGGGTAAAACGTAAGGTAACCGGCGCCCCTTGGCGAAACTCATATTTTCCATATCGACTCTCCTCGTTATGTGAAAACCGAATGGGCTGACCTTTAACCCATTCTCGGGTTTTAATGTTAAGCGGATTTTCCACAGAACGGCTGCCTTTAATCGCATAAGTAAACCGTGCACCTAATCCCTCTACTTCAATATAATCATCCATATAACCACCCCTGTAGGCGTAGGTCGCTTTTTCAATCGTACCACTCACATCGGGTGTAATTGTTACGACAATCCTACTCCCTTCTTTACGATAAGGTTGGCGGTTTAAGGGATACTCTCGGGTAACCCGCTTTGTTTTCGTTTCGCTCGTCCATGCAACGCTGGCCGTGTTGGCACAGGTACTGACAATGGTTTTTCCCCGTTCGCAGACATGCTCTTTAAATGTCGATTGGCTAATGCTTTTTTTACTGCACTGCTCAGCACTGCCTGCGGTAATCCCTTCGGCATTTTCCTGAATGGTTTGGCTGTTTTTTACCATGTCCGATTGCCAGTCGATTTTATCCTTTGGATTATTGATATAGGTTTCCCGGACGAGCTTGCCTAATTCACTTTCACCCAGGGACTGATTGGCAGCATTGCCTATTTTCGATGCATCTTGATAGAAATCTACCTCATTGGGGTTAGGCGTAAAATTAGGTAATTCCTTTTGTGGCTGAAAATTCGTTAGCGCAGATTCCGTCTGCTTTTGCGTTTGTTCAGCCAGGTCATAACCTTCTTTCGCGGCACTATCCATCTCGTTGGCAAACGCCGATATCGCAAACATCAAAAGTGGCACGGTCAGTATTTTATTCATCACGGCACGCTCCATGACGACTGATTTGCGTTAATCCTTCATCCAGCGCCACTGAGCCATACACGACATCAAACGTGTTGCCACAGCGTTTAACCAGCGCAGGAACCTGAGTAATGCCATAGTAGTCAAAGCGCAGCGGATCAATCTGAATGCCGGCTACCTGATATTTTTGTATTAGATTAAGTAAGTAGTAGGCGGTTTTTTCCATACTGTTGTCAATCAGGCCATTAAAATAGACTGGAATTCCTTTTGTCTGTGCCGATTTTAATAATGTCACTAGCGTTTTTTCTGGAATGCTGGATGATAAAAAATAGGCGGTTTCTTGGGTAATACCTTCTAACGGCATCCCTTCCTCTGCCGGTGTAGCGACTGATATCAATAAAATTAACAGGGAGAGTAAGGTGAATTTTTGCATCGTTATTTTCCTAAAGCACCACACAGTTGCGTTTTTTCCACACCAGATAGCCGTAGTTCTTTTTAGTGTTGGGCATTTCTTTACCGGTTTGCCAGCGAATGACATTGCGACCGGTGGGATGACACTGATTGGCATCCGGCACGGGATTGACCATCTGATAACGGTAACGGCTTTTAGGCATAATTACGGTCGGGTATTCCTGACACACCGCCTTATTTTCGCCAATCGTGTCCCAAATCATACCTTGGCGATGTAACTTAAAATTCATCCGCTCAGTGAGTAATAACGCACTATTAATGCCACTGCTTTCGGAATAAACCGTCCCCGTGAACGGATACATGGAGCCATGTGAACCCGCGCACCAAAAGAGCGCATCGAGTGGCAAGCGGGCTTCGCTGGCAATCGCATCGGCAGCGCAGGCTAACTGGGCAATACTGTTACCAAAAAGCAGCGCCTCTGGATTGGTAAAAAGCGCCAGATTGTCGTCCATCCACATCGGGTCAAGTTCAGAGAGATAGCCAATGTCATATTCCCCACCTTGCATGCATCCAATGGTGGTTAAGATGTTAAGCCAGCTAATCAGCGGATATTTGTACCAGTGCACGTGATACATCCCGCCTGGATTTTCATTCGCGCCTTTGGTGCCTTTTCCCATGCCAATTTGTCCTATCGGAATGGTGAAACCACCCATATTGACCATACACATCGGTGAGCGCGTCACATCGGTCATGGCAAACGGCTCCCAGAAGCCTATCGCCAGGCCGATGCGCTGAAATAACGGCGGTGGTGCAGGACATAACTGAATCGGTGAGGAGGGATTGCGTGTATCCGGTAGACTACTGCTATTTAAACTGATGTCACCAAGGCTGATTGGAAACAGACAACGCCAGCAGATATCGGTAATGGGATTAACCCAGCGACCCTCACACAACGACGCTTTCGCCGACAGCATCGGATTGAGGAGCAAAACCGTGAAAAATAAGCTCAAGAGTATTGATTTCACAAAGACGTTCATTTCACCGCCACCTCAGTTATCCGTAGTAAGGAATGATTTGGCATTTCATCCACGACACTGGGCAATCGTTCAATACCAAACCGGTTAACCAAAACGCCACCCTGGTCAAAGTAGATACGCTGATTTAAGGCATCCGACGTGGTTTTTATATTTCCGTTCACCAAAATAATTTTTTTGATGGCGGTCGTCGGTTTTTGCGCGGCGACCCAGGTAAGCTGTTTTTCATCATCGCCATCGATGAAATAAAGCGTTTCATTAAAAGGGGTAATATCAAACGGACTCACCTTCTGCCCTTTGCGCGCAAAAGGGTGCCATTGTGGTCACGAATATCTTTGGTGACGGTAAAACTGGGGTCAAACGTACGGGTAGTATTTTTTACCGCTTTGGTGAGTCCCTGTACCGGTTCAGGACGCTCGGCATTTTTTGTTACCCGCTCCCGCCATTCCTGGTGAATTTTCTCCTCATTGCCTAAAAAAGCACTTTCCACCTGCCCCTCAATTACCGTCAGCAAGTTTTGTTCGGCTATCGCCCACACATCGCCAAACGTGCCGATTTCAGTGGCTAGACTGACCGCGCTGAAACTCATCAACATACCGATGCAAGGCAGCCACTTATTCATGGTTTTTCATCGCCTCGGCAATCTGTTGCTGGATATCAGCCGTTTTATCCACTGCCCCTGCCATCACGGCACTATTGACCAGTATTACAGTGTTACTTTTACTGTTTTTTTCTAGCACCCGTTTTAAGGTGGTGTTATATCGTTCTATCAGCTGGTCTTTTTTCTCATCTGACAAGTCCAGTTTGCTGACCTGCATTAAAAAGCGATCGGTGGTCTTTTTCATATCAAAGGTGATAATGCTCGTCGGCGGACAAAGCCAGTGGTGTACGGACATAATCAGTAGCGTACTGAATAAACTTCCTATGATGAAATTAATGATGGCCGTCTTTTTCATGTGGTTAGGCCTTAGTGACTGGCTTTTTTACGGCTGACAGGTTAGTCATTACGCCTAATAGGGCAAATAAACCTGAAGACACTAATGCCGCTTTTCCTAAAGAAAGAAAAAATATCAGCGCCGAGGGCAGATGGGGATTAACGGCGAACAGCTCAATTTGACTGCTATCCAGCCCGAGACCCCGAGCAGTGAATACCACCATCAGCAATATCATCGCTGACCCGTGCAGCATTTCTAACATCCATTTTAAATAAGCGTTGGGTTTTAACCAGAGGTTATCCCGTCGAGGTTTGGTTGATTTTTCGCGATAAAATTCAATCATCGCTAATCCCAAACAAAAAATACCTATAAGCCAGAGTGACTCAGTAATTCCCCATAAAAACGCGACAACCTGAAGGTCTGGATTTTGTTTTGTCAACTGAATAACGGCGCTCAGCGAACTGCCATCTGCCCCCACCCCAGCGGTATAAAAACAAGACACAAAAGACATAAAAAAAGAAGCAAACATGAAGGTAACCGCTTTCTTTATTGAAGGCGTTTTTGTTAATTCTGTCAGTGATGCCACTATCTTTTGCATTTATTTTCTCCAAAAAAAAGTTAATTGTAAGGTCTTCCTTTTGTGTATCTTTACAATCCCGCTCCATGAGGCAAGTAATGAATTGCCTCAAGCTGATTTAATAAAGACATGAAAAGGCCAGTCATCATGGCAAGGATTGATGCACTATTAAGCAGGATTTGCCTTTTCCTCGTTTTGGTGATGAGCTGAAAAAGGCTGCATATCAATGCAATAAATATCAGCAATATCGCTATCATGTTGTTCAACCACTCCCTCTCTCACGGTTTCACCTGCTTTAATTTCGCTAATAACGCAGGGTCTTTCTGTTGCGCCATTTCAAAAATAATGTCATTGATGTTTGCCCCTTCCTTTAGGCGCTTCTCCCGATAGGTGAAGTCATCACCTCGGGAAGAGAAAAGCTCATTACTTAATGGGTCGAGCACTAATCGATGAAAGCTGCTGTAACCGCCAACGCTTAAATGCACGGCACTAAATCCGGCACGGCTGGCAGGGGGGAATTTTTGAATTAATGCCCATTCCATCTCATTAAAGGTGGAAGGTTCTTCTTTTTGAAAAGAATTAAAGGCTTTTGCATCCTGCATGAGCGTGAATTTAAAACTGCTGTTGTCATAAGCGGCCAGTGCTGCCGTACTTAAATTTTTATCGCGGATGCTTTGTGTTACCGTGCCAAAGGAACCATTATGCCGACGGGCTGTACGGTAACCTTCCTCGATGAAATCGCGGACTTTTGGGCTCTTGGCATCCAGCAGTTTCCAGCCTTCATCAATAATGTTCATCTTGCGTAAACTGCGTGGCGTGTTGTACATCAGGTTTTCTGCCCAGAGCATGAGCGTAAATAACACCGCCATCAGTAAATCCCGATTGGCTTTTAAGCCACCGAGCTCGGTGACCACAAAGCGCATATCGGGCTTTAAGGTCGGCTCACTGCTGTTAAAGTATTTGCCGTATATTCCTTTGGTGGTGTATTTGTTTAGCAGTACCAGAATTTCATCAATGCGACCGGTGATACGGCTAGCTTCCTGGATTTTACCGCGATGTTTTTTTAGATAATTAACGACATCATCGATACGCATATCCTGTTTTTTGTCAGGCCAGGATTCCGTAATCGCTTCGAGTATCAGTGATTCATGCACTTCATCCATCAGGCCATTAGGACTGGCAAGAATGCACAACTGGTCACGAATGCGCTCAGCGCTCAAGGTGATATCGGTAATGTTGGCAAACGGATTAAAGCGCAAGGTTTCCCCGTTAATGTAGGTGCCACCCACGCTCTGGCAAAACGCCTTGTAGCTGTCACCGATATCAAAGATGGACAAATAACCCCACTATCCAACACCTGTCTGGCAATCGTTTGTGCCAACACCGATTTCCCCGCACCTGAGGTGCCCGATTCAAACCAGTTAAAATTCGTGTTCGGCAGACTTGCGTCAAAAATATCGAGAAACGCCAGTTGATGGCGGTAACTTGGGAAGACTATCCCTGCCTGACTGAGCTTGTTATCGGCGATAATCGGCATGAGATTGACCGCCTGAAAGGATTCTGCCCGTTGAATAGCACCCGTTTTTAAGAAGTCTTTCCAGAGCTTCGGATTATCGCCCACCGCAAAAGGTAAGTGACCCAGGAAGTTACGCATCTGCATTAAATCGGCTCTGACCATATTAAGCCCCTGCATCGAAAAGGCTTTTTTGGTGCGCTCCGCTTCTTTAGCCGCTTCCTCTTCATCATCACGACAAAAAAGGGTGACGCCGAGGTAATAACCGGACAGTGACGTCGCGGTTGAGAGCAATCCTTCGCGCAAACTTTTCCATTCGGCGTGCTGGCGTTTGGTTGAGGGATATATTTTGCATAAGACGAGGAAACTTTCCGCTCCAAATCCAAGAAATTCTTATTGGCCTCACCCTGACTACGGGACTGGTCTTCGGTTTGAATGATGAAACTCATGACAAATGGGCAACGGATGCCGTTTTGTGGATTAAGCAGATTGGAAATAATATTGCCGTTTTGCCAGAGATAGTGCGCTCTGGGATTGCTGTCGAGGTTAAAATGCATAGCGCGGGTGGAAAACGGTTTGTCTTCTTCATTGCGTCCGGTAATTTCCACATAGCCCGGTTTAAACCAGTAGCAGGTGTTGTTCTGCACAATCTGCTGATTTATATCTTTATCTTCTATCCATTCTGTTGAGTATGGTTTTAATCTTTCCGTATCCGGGTTAATCATTTCGCGCATCATTTGCAAAAAACGGGTGATTGACGCATTATCCGCATGAATATCGGAGGCACTTAGTGCACTTAACAGATTACGGCGGATTTCACGGATTTTGATGATTTCACTTTCCGTTATCCGCTTACATGGCTGGCAGAAGGCAAAAAACAGATGATAGTCTCTGAGTGTCAACGGTAGATTCTGTGGATTAGCAAACTGATGACGCGCCGCATCCAGATAAAACCCCTGCGTAATTTGATTGCATTCATCGGCACGATTGCCCTGCCAGCTAAAATCCCGCAAGCCGGTGGTTAATTTCTCATGCACTGTTTGACTGGACAGCAAAATCACCTGCAGCGGAATATCACGCGGTAAATTGTTCTTAACTAGCTCTTCTAATGATTCGACCAGCTTTTCATTTGCGCCTATTAAGGGTTGCGCTTCCAATAAAAAACCTAATGAGCTTTGGTTGATAAAAAGCTGATGGTCGCCGTCATAATCCCGATAGGGCAATAAGTCGCGCAAATGCGGATAATCCATCGACTCGAGCTTTTTTGCCGTTTCACGGGTGGTGTCTTTTTCCATCAGGGCATTACCCACCAGTTCAATGATTTTCAGTGGATTGACGTGTTTTAACATTACACCTTCTCCACATTTGCCCAGGTGGACGGGGTGGTCACGAAATAAACCACTTCGCCGGCATGGACGACGTCATCCGGTGACACATAAGGGCTATCCAGGCGCGCGTTATCCGCTCCGCTTGCCGAGATGGGGCAGTCACTTCTCCCAGACAAGGACTTGCCGGACACTCTACCCCAGGCTGTACGGTAATATCATTCGTTAGCCAGCGTGATGTAGGTGATTTAACCTTCATTGAGTTTGGATTATTCGCACTTATCGCGTGCTCAGTTAACAATGTTACCGGTGTTTGTGGATTGCTTAACTGAATTAAACGGTAAGCCGATAGATTAAATCCTGTAGCGGACTTGACGACCTCGCCTTTATGTTGGGCGACTGAATCACTGGCGGTATCAGTCATCGCATCGGCTTCACTCATCCAGTAACCCGAATCTTTGGCCGGTTTACCAAATTCAAACTCACTATTCATGCCAGCGCAGCCTGAGAGCAACATAATGCCGGTAATAAGCCCTATACGATATTTCAGCATCATGTTGACTCCTTCTTGTTAGATTTTTCCGGAAAATCCCGACTGCCAACCGCAAAAAACAAAGTATTAAGGTGATAGCCAATGACAGACGAAAAACGGGGGCAAGCCGCTCGACAACGTTATCGAACGTTAAGTACATCGCCTCCGGTTCAATGGGATAACTGATTGCCAGATTTCCACTTAATGCAAAAGCCACCGTGAGCCAGATAAATATTAAGGGAAAATAAAGACTGACATTTATTATCAGTTGTAAGCCCTGCAGGGCGGTTCTTTTACCGATTGACGCCTTTTGTTTAATCGGCAACAACAAGGTGTTTTTTGTGCTCACCACATTAAGTGCTGGATGTTTGATAATGGGTTTCTGTGCTAACGTATTCATGGCTTCACGCCTCCGTTATTTGACGGTGGTTTTGTGGGTGTGACAAAATCAGATATATCCATTGAGGCCGCGCTGCCTAACTGGTTGAGCAACTCCGGCGGAAGATTGGTTTTTAAACTGTTGCCGGCGGTTTTCGCCAGTTGGGTGGGTGACTCAGCCGCTTTTCTTGCTGCCAAATCTTCAATAAATTCGGCTTTAAAGCCTTTTTGGAAAACCACTTCGACGCGATTAGCAGCGCCTATCGGAATAACCGGATGATATTGCTCGGCGCGCTCAATGTAATAATCCGCCAGTTTATTGGCGGCGCTGGAGGCACCACTTCCTAATGCCTGCCTGGCGACTTCCTGCATTGTTGTCTGATGCGCCGCGCCCATTCCCACTGTCGTACTTCCCACTTGTGAAAAAGCGTTTCCTAATCCGCCCAGTGCCCCTGCCCCAAAAGCAAGGCCTAACATAGTGCCATTTCGCATAACAGGTATGCCTTTAATGCCATTTTTGCCATAAAAACCGACATGCCCTTCAACTACCTGGTCAATATGTTTGTTATCAATGACACACGACAGACGCTCGAGTCTCACTTCTGCCCGTTCGCTGGATATTTCTCCCCAAGCCGACGCGGTAACAAAGCAGTGAGTTAATTTGTCGAGCTTTTGGTTGCCAGGTAGATGGGCAAGGCCGGTTAATTTAAACTGCATGGCGACTTTTTTGGTTTCGCCTTTCACTGACGCATTGGCATCCGCGCCTTCCAGTACAATGGCGGTTGAAAATGTCCCTGAGGGGACATAAAAACCGGATGAGATCACGTTTTCTTTTTTTGGATAGCTAAAACGGGTACTTTCAAGTTGGCCTTTCGGTGGCAGGATAGCAATTTGCGAGGAATACCCTGTTTGACTTGCCCCTGGTGTTGGCTGGCTTTCCATCGCTTTTTGATTATTCTGCAAATCAGCTTGAAGCTGACCCATATTGGCCTTCAACTGGCTATTTTCGTTTTTAACCGCATCAAAATCGCGCTTAATGCCCTGAATTTCTTTTAGCAACATATCCATTGTCTGCCGGTTGGCTTTTTCGCTTAACTGGGCATCGGTAACCACATTGCCTTGCACCTTATTGTCAAAGGTGTTAGTGATGGCGCCGGTTAAATCCGGCTCTTGAGTACTGGCATTACCTGATTGCACTGTGCTATCCGAGGCAGTTAGTTCCACACCTGATGCTTGTCTGTTTATCCACCACAGCAGCGTAAAACTCGCCACCACACCGAGGCCAATTGCACTAAATACCAACTTTTGATTTTTGCGAATAAAATGATTGATATTCATTACGGTTTCTCCTTAATCAGAAGAAACAGCGTGACCTGTTCATGCGGTCGTAAGGTATTAACGGTCGGATTAAATGCAATGGCCATCGTTTGCGGAACCCAAAAAACTCGCTCATTTAATTGAATAGGTTGTGAGGTTTTGTTCTCAACATTAACTCGTAGTAACCGAATGTTTTGCCCTGAAAGCTCACATTGTCCCGAAAGCGGAAGTTGGCTAATGCCGAGGCTGACCAGTTGACGTTTACACGACCATTTTTAACAAAACCAGTGGGGATATTGTCGTTCATCGCCGCCGTAAAAGTCCGCGTGATAAACTGACTGTAAGAATCGCTGGTTTTCCCCATTCTTGAGCATTCGCGTCAGCTTTCGCCTCGGCATTCATCACGCTCACATTGATGCCCTGGGATTTTTTGAACGGGGATGGCATTGACGGTAAAACCAAACCCTTTTCGGTTTCGATGTAGAGCGAAAAGGGTGTTGTTTCTTCGGTGGTAAAATCAGTGCCCCGCTGTCAGTGGCTTTTTTATCGGCTAGCTTGCCGGCGGCACTATTGGCTTCCACTATCCGGTCATTCATCACCGCAATCACATTGGGTTCACGATTGCTCACGGAAAGTCGCACCACACTATGAGGGGTAACAGTCAGGTTCTCTGCCCAAATGGATGTGGAAATCAACATAAAACTTAAACAAAAAAGCAGTTTTTTCATGCCGGCAACTCCACAAAATCCGTTAGTTTCAATGCCCCGTCGCGGGTCTCGAGGCGCAAACGATAGTGCTTATCGACCGGCTCCACCGCTTTAATGCCGTAGAAGAAGTGCAATTGGCCGGTAATATCCACCACACCGCTATCGGGACTCACCTTGACCTCCTTCAGATAAAAGGTAGAGCTGGCTTCATTGATAGCCATCCGTTGGCGCTCCTGCGCTAACACGGCAATCAGTTTTTCGCGTAAATGCGTATCACTGTAAGCCAGCAACAAATCATGACTGTCTTTGATGGTTTGCGCGGAGACATTCAGACGCAGGTTAAGCAGACTCAACGCCATCAGACGAAGATAACGGGCATCACCGCGTGTGCCGTGAAAGGAAAAACCTTCGTGGGCAACCATTGGGGTCACAATCGTTTGATGATTATTAACAAGCTGAGAAGTCAATTCCCTGTTTTGCATTAGTAGCCGATAACAAACACCTAAACTTAACACCGTTATCACCACGCAGGTCACGACCCCGATGGCTAATTGTTTTGTGATGACTTCCGCAGTTGATAATCCATGCACGCTCCTCACGCTATCCAGTACCGTTTGAAACTTTCGGGTAAAACAGTGATAAAAAAACGCATGACTGATGTGGGTAACCCCAGTACGCCAGCCCCAACAGATAACTTGACCCTTTGCCCTGCTTAAGCCGGCGAAGCCCAACAAAAGCTATGGCTAAGGCGGGCGCAAATATCCACATATTGACGAAAATCGCACAACCAATAAGCGGCAAGTAAACCACTGCTTCATCGAGAGGCAAGCCCAAAACCGCCGCTGATGTGCGAGTGTCGAGGGGAACTGGTGGCGTGAATTATCCGACATTAAATTAATCCAAAGACCACATTAACAAAGACCAGCACTGCGGCGATGCCACCAAAAACGGCAATATTTTTGGTTTTAACATAAGCGAGAACCGCTGCCAGAATTTCCAGTACGTACAGAATCCAGACTACCGTTGAGCCTTTGCCAAAGGTGCTTTGGATCACCCCTTTGCCATTAACAAACAAATCACCACTTGCCGGCGCATCTGCGAAAGCCTGCATGGCTGGAAATAACATTAACAATCCAAAAACGTCATTGTTAATAACAATTTTTGTTGTTTTAACACCTTACGGATAGCTACCGCACCCGCAGTGAAAGGGTTTTTTAGGCATGAAGTGACCTTGCCGTTCATTTAAGTCTCCTTAAGACGGTTTATTATGAAATTGAATAAAAGCTTAATTAACAAATTAATTGAAATTAAAGCTATTTAATTTAATTAGATTAAAAGTATATTGTTATTTAAGAAATAACATACTCCTTAAATAACCCTAGACTTTAATGATTTATTATGCTAACGCTCTATTATTGCAAATAAAGTTAACCTGAAAATTGAATATTTAATAATTCAATTCACAAACTTATCTTTAATTCTTAAATAAAGTTCCTGGTGATGTTTATGAATTAAATATATTTAATCCAATCAATATATGAATATATAATTATAGTTTTTTAATAAAACAACTTTTAATCTTCAATAATATAATCGCCTTCAAAGCCTATTCTTTTATCCAAAAGAAATCTTCTTGGAAGGTAACGATGAAGATTTTTTATTTCACAAAAATATTGGAAATCATCAAAGTGATTAACTTTAGCTTTTACATACATGCCTGATAATCTATGTTCAATTGTTCTTGGAGAGAGAGATAAAATATTAGCAATTTCTTTTGATTTCATTCCTTGTAATTTCAGAAAAATAATTTCACATTCTTTTTCGGTGAAAAAATCATCAGGCTTACTCAAAAGCAAAGATCCGGGTAACTTTCCTCTTACGAAATCATTAGGTGAATAAACCTCCAGATATTTCCCAGAAGCCGCCATTCCTACACAATTGTTATTTTCATCATAAAAAGGAAATTTTGTTGTTAAATAAGGATAATCAATCGCATCAGGATGAACTTCCAATAAAGATATCGTACATTCTTTATTTGAAACTTCTTTTACTTGATTTTGCCATAATTGTGCTGAGACTTCATTATCAAATAAACTAGCCGGTATTTCACAGTCAATTCTTCCAATTATTTCACTCGCTGATTTTAAACCTACTAATTTAGCTAAATGCGAATTAGCATAAATAAATCGTAGGCTCCCCATTTCCCTAATAAAAAAAGGATAGGGCAAATTATCTAAAGTTTTGGTTAAAATCTTAGGTAAAAATATTTTCTGTTCCATATCTACCTCGTTAAATTTTATTTTAATTAAAATTTAACCTGTACTTTAGTCTAATGAGAAATATAAAGTCAAATTTTGTAAATTTACACTTTACTCATTAAATTCATATAGTTAAATAAATTTAGTGGTCATTAATGAAAAATAGGGTAATTTATACCTATAGAAAAAGGTAAAAAATACCCATTATTTTAAATAAAAATTGATAATTTTATTTAATTACTGATAATTTATTTTTCCTAAATATAATTTTTCGTTAATTCCGTTATATTGAAAATTTGATTTCGTTAACATTAATCTTAATTTGACTACCGCCCTTAACGATCCAACAGTACCTAAATCCAACCGTTGTTGCGCCTCCATTAGTGATTTAACGACACTCCCTATCGAGACACCTCTGATGTCAGCGATTTGATTTTTTGGAATACCTAAAGCATAGAGAAAAACATTTTCTTTTTGAGTGCCGGTAAACTCAGGAAACAAATCTGAAAATAATTCAAAATCATATTGAATTTTAAAATTCATATCCTTCCCCCATTTTTAAAAATCCACATCCCTTATCAATTAAGTCAGCAGGAATATAACGATCAAAGTCTTTTAATTTTCCAAAATGCCTTAACTCACAAGCAGAATGCACATCTGCTCTTCGATAAATGATATGCATTTTATTTTCGACCGTTGACCTCGAAATACCTAATCTTTTAGCAATTTCCTTACTGTTTAAACGGTGCATCATGAAAAAAACCATTTTCCATTCTTTATCATTAAATAGTTTGTCAGGTTTTTCAGCATTAACTGAATAAGGATGTACGCTATCGACATATTCCAGCGGTGATAAAAACAGAAATTTATGAGCGAAAAAGAGAGTCCCAAGATACTTGTTATCATGGCAAAAAAGGGGCAGGAAATGGAATTGCCAGATTTTACACGTGTTGTGGCAATCAGAAGATAAATCGCAGATTATGAAAAATGGCGATTTTTGAATATGAATATCATCTAATAGGTGTCTCATTTCTGTTCTAAGGCGCAGCAAATATAACAAGTCTTTCATTTTGACATTAGCACTAACCTCCCTTTTGTTATCTATGAAACCACAGGGAACAGGGCTGCTCAAAAGGAATTTAATCATCTCGGAGTTCATACCCTACCCCCAACGCTATTAAGAATTCTGGCACGCTGACGAAGGGTTAAATTGCGGGACAAACGGGAAAACAATACGATTGTATGTTTCGGTGCTTCACAGACGAGCACTCGGAAGGTACTATTGTTCATAGCTCAACTCCTACTTGGTTAGGTTTTGGGTTAGCTCTGCGTTAGTGTTGTCGCACTGACGTGGAGCGGTTTTAAATTATCTGCTGTTCTTCTTTAACCAACTTTTAATGAGATCTTTTAATACAGTCGACATATCAACCCTATTTTTAAGACATTGAATTTTAAAATTAGTATGCAAATCCTCGTCAATAATAAATTGAATTCTCTTATCTCTATGTTTTTTATTATTCAATATTTTATTTAAATCAGTATGTTCCCCAAACTCCATTACGGATTTTTCTTGGCTTTGCTTTTTTAATGTCATGATAATCTCACTAAAAAACAATATGATGATATACTTATAAAAGCATATTATCATATTATCATATTAATTATTTCTTGAGTAATAATTTCTGTTTCTCCGATTGCTTTCATATCCTTGCTATCAAAGATAGTTTCACCATTAATTAATGTTTTAATATAAGATTGCCTGCTAGTAAAACCTGTTCTTAATTTAGTATATTTAGTGCTATTAATACTTAATTTTAATACATCTAACATATTTGCATTATTAACAATCCTAGTTATAAGAAAACACGCTGGAACCTTACGACTAAACTCTTGAGCTTCCAAAACATCTATAACACTTCCTGCCGCGCTAAAATCTAATGGGGAAGGTGAAACTGGTATTATAACCAAATCGCTTACCATTACAGCCGCTGAAGTAATAACCGACAAAGAACCCGCTCCATCAATAATAATGTAATCATATTCATTTAATTCTTTTCTAACTTGATAAACATCTTTCTCATTTTCTGATGTATATAAATCAAAAGTAGCTTTTTGTAATTTATTCCAATTAGTTAAACTCCTCTGAGGATCTGTATCCACTACAGCAACATTTATCTTTTGTCTCGATAAACAAGTAGCAATATTAATAGTTGCTGTAGTCTTTCCTGTGCCGCCTTTAGGGTTTAATAGCGAGATAACTTTCATGGCTACCTTACTTTTAACATTACAATAAAAAATAATTATATCATCATAAGATAAAAAAACAATATTACTATATCACAAAAAACCCATATCATCATAAGCCAATAAAATGATATTGTCATATAATTAAAAGCTTATATCATGATATAATCAAAAAATAACTATCTATCCAATAATGATTTTTTCATTTTAAAAATCTCTTTCTTTCCTTTCTCTCTCTTGCGCGACGCTTCGACTTTAGGACAATTTTGATTACGATTTTTAAAAGTCACTTTATCGGTAACTGGATCAAAGAGAACTTCATAGTCGGGGAGATCATTTGTTTTGGCTAATTGTTTTAGATTATGTCTAAACATTTTCAACAGGGCAGTGCTCCCTGTTTTTGAATGTAATTTTCCAAGTGAAATATTGAATTCATGTTGATTTCCGCAATGCTTACGCGCTATTTCATATAATCTTCGATCTATCGCTTTTCGGATCCGAAAATAGTCAGGACTTATTTTAATTATTTTTTTTCTGTACAATGCTTGATACAACCAATCGGGTAGGGTAACTTCCACCATGCCAATATCGAGCTTACCTTTTTGTTCTTCAATAATCCTGGCACTATCTATTAATCCAAATAAACAAGTTTCTTGTTTGTCATCGAAATAACTAATATTAGTTTCAATTACGGTTCCTTTTAAACGATTTAGTGCTTTTCTCAACTCTTTATAAGCAACTCCACTTGTACTCCTGTTTGTTGTAACAAAAAAATCATAAGGGGTAAAAGCTACTGTTCGACTAATATCCTGATTATTATTAATAGCTTCTTGTAACTTCGATATTGCATATATCCAGATATCTTTATCAAACACTGTTGCCAAACCAATTTCAGCAGAAGATCTAACAGTAACTGTTACATTGCCATTTTTGTATTTTCTAACTTTTGTATCACCGCCTTTTAATGCAAAGAAAGGATGCTCCATACTCGCTATTTCGTCACGAAAACTAAAAATATCAATATCGTCAGCGATAAAAAACTCAAGTTTTGTATGTTTATGGGGGCGTAAGGTTTTCAAATTGTTTTTTCTCGTTTTCGTTGTAAGATCAGTCATAGCCTTAATCCTAGTATGTTTAGGGTTATTGGTGAGAGTTGCTGAATTGTTTGCGCAATTCAGCACCTCGTTTTCGTAATTTAAAAACCATATTTTATGAAACATATCGTAATTTAGATACAAAAATATCGTAATTTAAAAACTAATCCTATAGTTATAGGATAAAAAATAAAAAATTCACCTGTTAATAAGTTATTTCATGAAGCGTAATTTAAAAACCAACTATCGTAATTTAAAAACCAACTATCGTAATTTAAAAACCAACTATCGTAATTTAAAAACCAACTAAGGTTAAATTATTAAAAAAAACAAATTCTTGCTTTAGATTTTCTCCCTTTAACTTATTTAACTTATACATAACTATATTTAACCGGAAATTTTTCCCCATTCTCTGTGGATAACTTTTCTGACGAAAGTGGTATAACCACTACAAGATATTCATTGGCCTTAGATATTTTCATTTGATGATTATTTAACCAAATGGTGGCATGATTTCTTTGCACGTTAAGGTGAAATTCCGCTTCCTCGCCCGTTCACTCGCGTTGCTCGGTCACTTGGCTGCGGCGAGCGTTTGGGATTAATTTTTTAAATAGATTTTTAAGTTAATTAACAGTCAACCATTGCACAACAGTGTCACTACCGCTAGCATAACTAGGATTAACGTAATCTATTCATTTAGGTGCAACATGAATAAAACAGAACTCATCAACCAAATTGCTGCAAAAGCCGATTTGACCAAAAAAGATTCAGAGAAAGCGCTTAATGCTTTCATTGAAGTCATCACCGAGTCTTTAAAATCGGGTAACAGCGTACAGCTCGTTGGCTTTGGGAGTTTTCAGGTTAAGACTCGAGCGGCAAGAGAAGGTCTCCATCCGCAAACAGGCAAGGCAATTAAAATTGCTGCTTCGAATATACCGAGTTTTAAAGCAGGTCAAAAGTTAAAAGATGCAGTTAAATGAACAAAACAGATAACGCATTGGGAGTTAAGTCTTTTTTAGTTTTGATACTAATAATCAAAGTTCTTCAAAATTCTTCAATACCTACGATGAAGCAGCCGATTATTGCATTGATAACGGAATTTCAACGTTTTTAGAGGTTGGGGATTTTGAGTACAAAAAATCAGAAGAAATTTCCATAAAACCAAAAAATTTTTATTTTGTTCCTAAAAATTCAGACTCAATATATGTTGTTGATGTTAATGATTTTGAAGAGATTTGCGAAAGCATGACAACCGGAAAAATTTTTATAAACACTAATTCCAATACCATTAATTAAAAAAACACCCCTACCGGAGACCTGATAGGGGGGTGACTTACGAAGCTCTATTAACTCATGTTTGATATCTTGCTTGAAAACATTTCCACCTTCAAATTTAATCTGTTTTTGCCATAATTCAACTCTAAAATTGCAATTAGTGAACAAAATTTGAAATCTTCTGTAAAGTGGATAAATGTTTAGTATTCTGGAAATATTCGATAACGACGTAAGTATGCCATGTTATTATTATGGCGTTGTCCGTTAATCAACGGCAATATTTTCCCTGGTGTTGGCCAGCTATCCGCTGGTCTTTTTTAAGGGAATAACGTCCAACATTCATTAGATTAATATCATGAGTAAAAAATTCACCCCAACGCCCCACGACAGTCTATTCAAGCAGTTTTTAAGTGAAAAAGAGACGGCAAAAGATTTCTTTACTGTCTGGCTACCTGATGAGATTAAATCACTTTGTGACTTAGATAGTCTCAAAGTGGAATCAGGCTCATTTATCGATAGTGAGATGAAAAACTATCAAAGTGATATTTTGTACTCCGTTAAAACAGAAAAAGGAAAAGGCTATTTCTATCTCCTGATTGAAGCTCAATCATCACCCGATAAGCTGATGGCTTGGCGACTGATGCGCTATAGCATGGCTGCAATGCAAAAACATTTAGACGCTGGCCACAAAAAGTTACCACTCGTTTTTCCTATCCTGTTTTACACAGGTGAAAAGAGTCCTTATCCCTATAGTACAGATTGGTTTGACTGTTTTAGTGGGCGGGATATTGCCGAAAAGATTTATACCAAGCCGTTTAAGTTAGTTGATGTCACCACACTTGATGACGGTGAAATTATGCAGCACAAACGAATGGCTTTGTTGACCTTTATCCAGAAGCACATTCGCCGACGGGATATGACAGAGCTTTTGAATGAAATTGTCAAATTATTATCGTATAATTATTACTCCGATAATCAGGTGATAACGTTGTTTAATTACCTCATACAGGAAGGGAATGCAAAAAGACCAATGGAATTTATCACTGAAATAGCAAAACAATCAGAAAAACACGAAGGAGCACTTATGACAATTGCTCAACAAATTGAACAAATGGGTATTCAAAAAGGCATCCAGAAAGGCAAGCTGGAAGGCCTTCAGGAAGGCGAAAAACAGGCCTCCCTAAAGATTGCACGTCAAATGCTGGAAAGCGGCATGGACAGACAATCGGTGATGAAATTCACAAGCCTTACGGATTCTGAGTTAAAAAACCTGTTCAAAGACTAAAATGACCGCGCGGCAGAAATTAACTCTCAATCGCCCTAGACGGGCTTCAGAAGAAACGACACCCAAATCCTCACCGGTTTACCGAAAAAAGGTCTGGGTGAATCCTACGCCCAAAAAACAGGTGAAAAAACCAAAACCACAAAAGCCTGTTAAGCCAGTGACCCAAAAGCGGGTTGAAAAGCCTCAACCTGTTGTTAAGGTTAAAATCCCAAAACCGCCCAGGCAACCAAAAAAACGGTTGCCGCTAGATGAAGCAATTTCCCAAATCAGCCTCTTTTGGCCAGCCCTGTTTCCTGAACAACAGCTGAGACCGATGAAAATTGGCATCCGGCAAGCTATGTGGCAGGAAGTGAATGAGAAGGGGTTACCGCTCACTAAAAAACGGTTAAAAGCCTGTCTAAATAGCATTGGCCACCACGTCGATTATCGCGCCCTTATCCAGTTAGGCGCTAATCGTTATGACAAAGACGGACAGGTGGCAGGAGAGGTTACCCAGGCAGATGTTGAGGATAACCTAAAGCGTTTGGACAGACTTAATAAATCGCTTCAACAACCTACTGATGGTTATGTTAGTCTGGCGTTGGGAAAATGATGCTCGCTGGTATGAAGCGGAACTCTGTTATGATTTATTTGGTGATTTATTGCTTATTCAGCGTTGGGGAGGATTAGGTAATCATCTTCATGGACAAAAAACCGAAATCGTTTCTGAAATATTTACCGGTATTGCTAAACTTCATGCTATTGATAGACAGCGAAGGAAAAGAAAAAACCCTTATCATCGTATAAAATAACCTTATATCAAATCTATTATTGAACGCTTTAACAAACGATGACAAAACAAGAACTCTCTACCTTGAATATGGCGGGCTTTATCAAAAGTCAAACCCTAATACTCTTGGATAAGCTCAATCAGCTTAATCTGGATGACTGTGCAGATGAGTGCGAAGAATTACATGAAATGGCAGAGGCGCTTTATCTGCATTTGCAGCGAAGATTGGAAAATTAATCACCCCAACGAAAAAATTGACCTTTTTGGAGTGATTAATGTTTAATTGAATCATGATTTTGTGTTTTCAGCGATTTCTTTAAGTTTGGCATAAATGTTAAATAATAAAATAATTAATTCACAAGAAACCCGAACGCTAATAATGCCGATAACGATTATGGCTAAGCCACCAATGAGACTGGAGAAAAACTCCGAATAACTCCCGGCAATAATAGCCGCAATGCCAGAAAATAAAACAGCGATAATCCCAAGCCAATAAAAAACAATTATAATCTTAGGGGTTATCATTTCATCTAATCTTAATAAAGATTTCAACATAGTTATTTCCTTTTTAATTCTGTTAAATTCATTAGTGAATTGTAAGATTCAAATTTCATTTATTCCACCGAGTGGATTTAGATTTTAATCCCTCTTATTTTTTCTAATTTTAATTTTTTATATTTTTGATAAATCAAATTTGCATATCGATAACGATTTTTAATCGATGTGTTATTATTTCGCATGCCGGCATTATACATTCCTACGGATTGCCAGTTTTTACCAAACCTGACAAAATTTCGATTTAAAATCATGGCACCAATATGAATATTCAGACATGGATTATTTACTAATTTATTTTCTGTTAAAGCCGGATATTCTTTTTTAATTGATTTAAATGTTTTGGTGTTAATTTGCATGATTCCTAAATCAAGGGAGCTATCTTTATTTTTGTTTTTTGCGTTTGGATTGAAATTAGATTCCTGCCATGCAATGGCTCTTAAATAATCGGGGTCGAGATGATAATAACTTCCCGCTTTATCAAAACAATCGGCAAAAGCTAATTTTGAGATAACAAGAAAAAATAATAACATTAATTTTTTAATTTTCATCACCCATCTCTTTTAATTAAAAACAAGACAATTCGGCATATTGTCGCCCCTATGAGGCAAAAGGATTTTTAAAAGATATTCCAATAAAGACTCCCAATGTTACCTCACCAAATCCGCTTTTTCCACCACTAACTTACACACCACACGCAAAATGTTTATTTTGTTTTAAATGTATGAAATAGTGTAATTTTTTAGTTAATTATATATTTTTATTTACTAAATTTAGATTCTTATAAGATTCCATTAAGCATCTTTATAGCATCTCTATGTTTTATATATATTTTACCTTAAAAGAATCTTATGAGATTCCATTGAGATTCTTAAGGGATTCTTTTGTTTTTTATTAAAATGCTGATTTTATTGTATAAATAATCTATATTAAAAAATAGATTCTATATAGACTCTGATTAGAATCTATAAAGATTCTTTATAAAAATGTATTTTAATGTAAAATAATAGTCATTGTGTAATTTAATCATTAAGGTTTTGCATGGGAAATTCTAAAAATAAATATCGCTTATCTTTACCTATACCTGATTCTATTTTGAAAAAAATAGACGAATTCGTTGAAGATAAACGCGCCGATGGTGAACCTAATTCTACTTCAAATCGTACTGTTATTGCGATGGAAATGTTAAAAATTGGTTGCCTTGTTATGCAAAAAAGAAAAGAGAATAAAAATAATGAAGAACCTCAAATTACGCTAGATGATAAACTTGCTTTAATTGCACAATCTGTTTTAAAGATTGAGTATATGGAAAATCTTTTATTTTATGCAACGAAAAAAAATCAAGAAAAAGCCTTGGTATATATGTCAGATGAAAATCATCAAAAATACCTAGAGGAACTGGAGTATAAGTTAAGTTATTATTTTAAGAGTAAATGAAAAATAACCGATTATAAAACTATAACGATTTATAGTCGGTTTTAATTTTAAAAACTTAATAGGAGTTGGGTGTTGATTAGGCTTGTTCTTTTTCTTGCTTTGAATGGTAATAATATAAGTAAAATAAACCAAAAGGTGCGATAAATATTGAGAATGCCCAACAGATAATCATTGTCATAAATTTTGCTGTCAGCATCCATTTTATTTCAAAATAAAAAATGTGATCGCCTATTATAAATGAAATGATCTGTTCATATACAAATCTTGAGTATGGATAAAGTAATGTATTGATTATAGTCATAATGATTATAGAAGCAGGAATTCCACTAGAGTTATAGTTAACTAGCCAAAAAATTATGACTGATATCAATGCACCAAAGAAGAAATGACGGAAATAGTAACTATTATCTAATCCACCTAATGTTTTCTTTAAAAAATTCATCTGAGAATCCTTTTTTTTGTTTTATGAGGTTCCGGCGTAGAACCCCAAATAAAAATTAAAGTCGATATTAATATTAGTTTATAAGTAAAAATTCACGGCAGTGATTTTTGTACGAAATAGATGTACGTATTATGTGGGTGGGGAGCAGAGGAAGGGGTGCGCTTGGAAAACGGAAAATATCCTACGCTAAGGCTATTTTATGTACAAATTGATATTGTCTAAATTCTTTTACCTATTTAACCACTTCTCTTTCACCTCATCATTGTAAACTCAAAACCTAACCACGCATGACATTTGAGTACACCCCATTGTCACAAGCTAATGGGTTGACATTTTTCTATTAGATCATTACTTATCTGTCATATACATTATGATCACCACTTAAACGTCATCAATGGGTGAAAAATGTACATTCATGGTTATCTCCGCGCATCAACAAAAGAACAGGACGCTCTCCGAGCTAAAAATAGGATGAAAGCTTTCGTTGAAGAAAAAGGGTTTCGCATGGCCAGTTGGTACACTGAAAATGTATCTGGGGCCTCACTCCAACGACCAGAACTTTTACGTTTGCTTGATGATGCAGCATCTGGTGACATTATTCTCATTGAACAGGTTGATCGTCTTTCACGCCTAGATGAAAAGGGTTGGGAAAAATTAAAACGTCTTATCCAGGAAAAAGACCTTATTGTTGTTAGTTTGGATCTTCCAACAAGCCATATAGCTCTGACGTCAAATGTTGGCGATGAGTTTACCTTTGTTATGCTTAAAGCTATTAACGGGATGATGTTAGACATGCTGGCTGCTATCGCTAGAAAAGATTATCTGGATCGTCGCCGCCGACAACAGGAAGGTATAGCAAAAGCTAAGGCGGTAGGTAAATTCAGGGGGCGTCAGGCTGACCATCAATTGCATGAAAAAATCATTGAACTTCGAGTAAATAATAGGCAGAGCATCCGAGATACTGCGAGGTTATGTGGTGTTTCTGAACGAACGGTTATACGCATTGTTAAACAGAAAACATTTTCTTAATAGGCTTATATTTTGAAAATCAGAGCGAGCTATGTCCGTATTCTGGGAGAGCATTGATGCCACGACGACAAATACTGAGCAGTGATGAAAAGAACGTTTACTGGTTGTACCTGATGATGACATCCTGCTTCAGCACGAATATGTTTTTTAAATGAGCAAGATCTGATTCTCATTAAAAAACATCGAAGACCCCCTAACCGTTTAGGCTTTGCAATTTTACTCTGTTATCTACGAGGGCTGGGTTTTACCCCAGATAAAAATGCGCTTCCCCACGATGGTATTCTATCCAGAGTGGCAGAGAGATTGAAACTCAATCCTGATTTATGGCAAAAGTACGCTGCTAGAGAGGAAACCCGTTGGGAGCACCTTGCCGAGCTCTATCGCTATTTACAATTAGTGCCATTCAGTAAGCCTTTGCAAAAAATGTGCATTAGTCATTTATATCCTCATGCTATGCGAACCGACAAAGGTTTGATCCTTGCTGAAGAGATGCTCATCTGGCTACATAATAATAATGTTATCTTCCCTTCCATTGATGTGGTTGAGAGGACCCTTGCTGAAGCCACGACAATTGCGGATAGAGCAGTGTTTACAGCACTGACAACGCAACTGGAACCACAACATAAAACAGCCTTAGATAATCTGTTGATCTCAGGGGATGAACAACTAAGCCGTCTTGCTTGGCTGCTTCAACCTCCGGGGAAAATTAATGGTAAAAATGTGTTGCAGCATATTGATAGATTAAATGCTATTGAGGGATTGGCTTTACCTGAAGGTATTTCGCTTTCCGTTCACCAAAACCGACTGCTCAAATTGGCTCGAGAAGGTAGAAAAATGAATAGCAGGGATCTGGCTAAATTCTCCGAGACACGTCGTTACGCCATGTTGGTTTGTGTTATCTCAGAAGCAAGGGCCACACTGACTGATGAAATTATCGAATTACATGAACGTATCTTGGGCAGTTTATTCAGTAGAGCAAAGCGTACACAGGCCGAACGACTTCAAAAAACAGGAAAACTCATTCAGAGTAAGTTAAAGCAATATCTTACCGTTGGGCAGGCTCTGCTAAATGCACGAGAATCAGGGGATGATCCTTGGACTGCAATAGAAGGCGTACTTCCTTGGCCAGAATTTGTCGCCAGTCTGGAAGAAACACAGTTTTTAGCCCGAAAGGATAATTTTGAGCCTCTTAATCTGATCACCGAAAAATACAGTACGTTGCGTAAATATGCCCCCCGTATGTTATCAGCATTGCAATTCAAGGCAACTCCTACAGCGCTGTCACTTAGTGAAGCGCTTGAGACCCTATAAAGAAATATACCGAAAACAACTCCGAAAGGTGCCGCCATCCGCGCCCATAAATTTTATCCCTGAAAACTGGAAAAATTGGTCATAACCCCTCGGGGATTGACCGAAAATACTATGAGTTTTGTGTCCTTAATGAGCTAAAAGGCGCATTAAGATCGGGTGATATCTGGGTAAAGGGGTCGCGACGCTACCAGAATTTTGACGATTATCTTATTCCTTCCGCTGATTTTGAAAAATTACTCAAAGAGACTCAGTTACCACTCGCCATTCCAACAGATTGCCAAAAATACCTTAGCTCACGTATGGCGCTGTTATCATCACGTCTGGAAGAAGTGAATGCGATGGCGATTGCGGGAGATTTGCATGATGTTGATATATCAGAAAATGGTGTAAAAGTAACGCCACTTGATGACAGCGTTCCTTCAGACGTTTCTCCTTTGCTGACCTCGTTTATGCCATGTTACCTCGCCCAAAAATCACTGAAATATTAGATGAAGTGGACGGTTGGAGTGGATTTACCCACCACTTTACTCACCTCAAAAATAATCACGTCAGACCCAAAACAAAAAAGTTGTTACTGACGACTATCCTTGCAGATGGTATCAATTTGGGGATAACGAAAATGGCTCAGTCCTGCCCAGGAACAACAAAATCATCACTCGAAGGTATTCAAGCTTGGTACATCAGAGATGAAACTTATTCAGCTGCACTTGCTGAGCTGGTGAATACCCAAAAAAAGAGCCCGCTGGCAGCCGTGTGGGGAAATGGTACAACGTCATCATCTGACGGGCAAAATTTTCGGGTTGGAAGTCATGGTCGATATGCAGGACATGTAAATCTAAAATACGGCCCAGAGCCTGGTGTGCAGATTTATACTCATATCTCAGATCAATACAGCCCATTTTATACTCAAGTCATTAGCAGAGTAAGAGATTCTACCCATGTACTTGATGGCTTGTTGTATCACGAAAGTGAATTGGAAATTACAGAGCATTATACCGATACAGCTGGTTTCACTGAGCATGTCTTCGCACTTATGCATTTATTGGGATTTGCATTCTGCCCTCGGATCAGGGATCTTCCTGAAAAGAAACTATTTATCAAAGGGAAAGCAAAACAATACCCGGGCTACAGTCGCTGATATCCTCGACGAGTCTGGATATCCGGGAAATTGAAAAACATTGGCATGAGGTACTTCGGCTGGCAACCTCGATTAAACAGGGAACAGTCACTGCGTCGCTAATGTTAAAAAAATTGGCGAGTTATCCCAAACAAAATGGTCTGGCAAAAGCATTACGGGAAATCGGTCGTATCGAACGAACGCTGTTTATGCTGGATTGGTTTTGCGATCCTGAGCTACGTCGTCGAGTGCAAGCAGGTTTAAATAAGGGTGAAGCTCGCAATGCCCTAGCACGAGCCATTTTTATGCACCGGTTAGGCGAAATCAGAGATCGAGGTCTGGAAAATCAAAGCTATCGTGCCTGTGGGTTAACATTGTTAACAGCGGCGATTACGTTGTGGAATACCGTATATATAGAAAGAGCTATCGAATCTTTAAAACGAAAAGGAATTCAGATTCATGAGGCATTAATTTCTCATTTATCCCCTCTAGGTTGGGAGCATATCAATCTAAGTGGTGATTATATCTGGCGGAATAATCTAAAGTTGGGCTCAGGTAAATACCGTCCGTTGCGTGCAGTTAATATAGGTCGGTACAAAAAATAAGCTTAGCGTAGGATATTTTCCGTTTTCCAAGCTGACCCCTACCAATGCAGATTCATCTTCCCTATTGACGTTTGATTAGGAGAAAAGAATGGGATATTTTTCGGATGACCTATTTGATATTACCTTCACCGAAGAAATTGAGCAAAGCCAGGAATGGGATAATTTCTTGCTAAGCGTTAAACAGCGAATGCCAAAAATCACTAAAATTTTTGTTAAATGTTACCGTGGGTGCACGGCTATTACTGAGGTTATTATTCATTACAGCGACGAAAAAATATTACTTGTAACAATTTTTTCAGATGATTTAAATTTCTCGCCAGTTTCTGACGAGGACATTAAGGCGAATCACAAGCAAGTATCATTACCGAACGCTGCTGATGTACTTATATTTATCACTAAACTTGCTCAGCAGTTTAAGTTAGCACCTTCCTTGGTGTCTGAACCTGATTCATCGGATTTTTTAGTTTTTAATTCAAAATAGATAGCTAATTGTCTCAGTGAGGATATCTTAAGATTGATCTCGTTAAATTTGGGGTTTTCCGAAATTTCAGGATTAAGCAAAAATATTTTGAAATATCTCACATTAGGTGTTTTGAGCACTTCATCAATATAGTGGCTAAATCTTCCTCTTTCCATCTTAACCTCCAAATTCCCCTCCCACCTTATGTCGGTGGGAGTACCCTTTGGAGGTTAAGATGGACACAATGCGTCCTAACTCCTGACAGTAAGCAAACAATACTTTCAATTTCATCTTTCACGCCTTTAAAAGTTAAAACAAAAGGATATACCATGCGAGCGATTTTTCCCGCTGCGCCATTTTTCTTGGCGCTGGCATTATCTGGCTGCGCCAGTGTTGACCGCATTAATCAAAATCTCCAGCGCAGTGATGATATCAGCGCGCAGGCAAAACAGCACATTAAGCAACTGACCAGTCCACAGTCGGTGATGCGCGAAACACCTCGGCAATGGGTGGATACTACTCCTATTAACGTGCGTGCGGTGACCAAAAGAACGACACCGCCTTGCAATATCACCCTTCATCGTCAGGGCGCAATCAGTTTGCATGAGGTTTCTGAGCGCATCACCCGCGTTTGTCGTATTCCGGTTTCTATCACCCCCGATGCGTTAACATTAATCGGGGGCGTTGGGGGTGGCCAGACCCAGCAAATCAAAGGGGATATTCCGCTGCCGGATGCTAATGGCATGCTCCCGCTTTCTGCAATAGGCTCACCCGCAGCGTCGCCACCGATGACCGGCGGTGCCACCTTGAAGGAGATTCACTGGCAGGGGACGTTGGCCGGTCTTTTGGATACGATAGTCAGTCGTCTGGGCGTATCGTGGCGCTATGACTCAGGAAAGATTGTTATCTACGCGTTGGAAACGCGGTCATTTACTCTGAACTTCATGGACTCGCAGACTGAATATCAGTCGAAAGTCGTCAGTGGCACCACCTCAAAATCCGGTAATAGTGGTGGACAGGGCGGCAATTCGATTGCCGGCGATACAAATACCTCACAATCCACCTCTACCTTGATTAAATCGTCGCTCTATGCGGATTTACAAGGGGCAGTGAAATCGATGCTCACGCCCGGACTAGGGCGGATGTTTCTTTCTGCGGGCAACCTGACCGTCACCGATGTCCCGCGCGTTTTGGATACCGTTGAGCAGTTTGTTGCCGAGCGCAATCAAACGCTCGACAGGCAGGTCATTTTGAATGTGGAAGTATTAAGTGTTGAAAAGCATCAAAAAGACCAGCTAGGACTTGATTGGGCAGCGGTTTTTAATACCGGCAAACTTGGGTTAACCCTAACCCAATCGTTTGGTTCAGTAGCCGGAAATATCATGACCGGCGGTATTTCGCTGGTTGATGGTCAGCTTGCCGGCTCCAAAGCCTTTATCAAAGCGTTGTCAGAGCAGGCGAAAGTGAGTGTCGTGACCCAACAGTCTTCAACGACCACCAACCTGTCTCCCGTGGCGATGCAGGTGGCTGAGCAGGAAGACTATGTGGCACAGGTCACAACGCAATCGACCGCCAATGTGGGCAATGCGACATCAATACAACCGGCCACAATCACCACCGGCTTCAATATTAACATGCTGCCGAATATCATGAGCGACAATCAGCATTTGCTCCTGCAATTTGCAATCAACCTTTCTGAGCCACCGACAAGGCGCACCTTCACCTCTGGTGAGAGTTCCGTTGAACTTTTAAATACCCAGCTAAAAACTTTTAATCAGCGCGTGAAGATGAAAACCGGGCAGACGCTTATCTTGTCCGGCTTTCAGCAAACCGGCCGCAAAGGCAGCCAACAAGGTGTTGGCCAACCGTGGTTCTTTGGCTTAGGCGGCGGCAAAACAGCCGATGAGCGTGATAAGTTGTTAGTGGTGTTAATCACCCCGGTTTTACTGTGAGGTCGACCATGCAGAAAAAAACGCAATTCGCTATCACGCCAATTTTGCGAGGGAACACCGTTTTTGTTGCAGGTATTGACTGGGTCCCTGCCCCATTGCGCGCCTTTAAAAAGCCAAAAGCACAAGCCCGCCGGCGGGGTGCGACGCATGTTGTCAGTTATCGCTACCGTGACCGTGAAAAAAACCTGAAAGTGTTGCTGGGTATGATGAACTGGCGTCCACTGCACTTACCAAAATCAGTAAAAGAAGGATTTGCACTGTCATTGTTGATTGTGCAAAAACTGAAAACGAGCGGCTTTGTCATCATAGCTATTGAGGAAAAAAACTACCTTTTTGTCAGTTTTCTTGAGGGTGTTTTGACCAATGATGTGGTGGGCGACAGGCATACTATCGAAAAGATGCAGAAAAACTTTCTGCAACTTAATAGTGAGCCAGAGACAGGCTGGCAGATTTTTGCACCAGAAGACTGGCAAATCCCCAATAGCACCCCTTTTGATTTGGACGCATTCATTTGCAAAGGGGGGTTCCCAGCTAGCGCGCGGTTTAAAACCACCTCTCGCCGAGGTGTTTTTTTGGGTATTACGGCGCTTTTGATTTTACTCGCCACCGGACATTGGGGCTTCCGCAGCTATCAGGCGCAAAAAGCAGCCTTGCACCAGGCAGAAATCAGAAAGACATTGCTTGCCCAACAGCAAGCGCAATCAACTTCAACCACCCCTTGGCAAGAAATGCCCCGGGTAAAAGCGTTCATCCAACGCTGTGGAGCGCAGTGGCAAGCGCTGCCATTATCGCTGGCCGGTTGGCGATTTACTGAGGCCCAATGTAGCCAGGACGGAACAATTCGTTTTGCTTACACCCGTGTGCCAGGGACTACGGTCGGTGATTTTGCCGAGCGCGTCAAACAGCATTTTCCGAAATCCCAGCCGTATTTTAACTTACCGCAGGAAGGGGACATTGGGGGCTTTTCGCAACCGGTCAAATTTCAGATGGTGAAAGATACACGGGCGTTGCCGGATAGGGATAGTCAAATCCAGCGCTTAACGACCTTTGCCCAACGCATGCGTCTTAATCTCAATCTTCAGGAGCCGGAAGCGTCAAATGAAGCGCTGACTTCATCGTGGCAACGTTTTCCCTTTACGTTGGAAACCCCTATCACCCCCATTTTGTTATTTGACGCACTCGACGATGTGGGATTGCGATTGCAGTCTCTGACCATCCGCCTCAGTCAGGGGCGTCTGCTTTACCGAATTGAAGGAGCATTGTATGCCAATGATTAAATATGTGCAGTTTTTTGCGATATGGGGGTTAAGTGGTGCACTCTTTGCGCAAACACCCTCTACGCTCACCTCACCCCAAAAATTACCGATGTTCGATATCGAAGAATACACCGTGAAGCATCTGGAGCAGCTGCAGGCAGAAACCATTTTGCTAGAAGCGAAAGCCGCGCGGGCAAAAATACAACGGGAGCTTCAAGACAGTGGGGTGAATGTGCAAATATCGAAATCACGCGCAATTGAAGGCGTGAAGGCCTCCCCCAACACACTGTTGCCAAAAGTAGAAGAAATATACGGCAGTGGCAAGCAACTGACCGCCAGACTGATTTTTGCTAATGGAAAAACCACTGAACTTCATCACGGTGAGCGGGTTCTCGATACGTCTTTTTGGATTGAATCCATTACCCCACACGCGGTCATCGTCGGGGATGGAAACGAAAAACGCCTGCTGGGATTTTATTAAAGGAGTAACCCCTTATGTTAAGTACCCTTCCACCGCCCGATGCAGAGATTGCCCGTTTTGTGCGGGTGAAATCTGGAGAAGACGGGCTGATTGATGTTTTTGTGGCAGAAAACTTTGGCGGGAATTTTGACGTTCAACGCTATGTCGGTCAACTGGAAAAACAGTATCCGGGTTTAATTCGTCTGGCGATTGTTTCCCTCGACGAGATGAATCAAGTTGCTATTACGCTACCAAGTGACGTAACTAGTCACAGCGTTAATCAGCAACGGGTATTAAATTACTTTCGAAAGGCAATCGCGCTATCCGCCTCTGACCTGCATTTTACCATTGGCCGAGATGGCAGTGAATTCTGTTTTGTTGAGGCCAGAGTCCACGGTGAATTACAACGGCTGGATTGTATCAACAAGGAAGAGGGGATGGCGCTGGCGTCCACTATTATTCTGTCGATGTGTGACGTCACCGAGAAGCAGTTTTACCCCAATCTTCATCAGGATGGCCGGATTGCCGAGCGCTTTTTAAAGCCACTGGGGATATTTGGCGCCCGCTATGCGCATATGCCCTCGGTCTGTGGGCTGTATGTGGTGATGCGTTTGATTAAAGATGACGGCGACAACGTACCGGACTTTGAAACCTTAGGCTTTCTGCCAGAGCAAGTCAAGGTTTTGAAACGGATTTTGCGGCGCCCTGAAGGCGTAATGATTTTATCGGGGCCAACCGGCTCAGGAAAATCGACGACGTTACGCACCGCGGCATCAACGTATCTTTCAATGTGGCGTTGTGTCAACAAGTTGCCGACAAGACGGTTGTTAACCATTGAAGACCCACCCGAAGGGCGTATCTACGGCGCAATCCAGACGCCGATTATTGCGGACAAGAAAAATACCGAAGAAATCAAGCGCGCTTGGCTGCTCTCGATGGCTTACGCACTGCGCTGCGACCCAGACGCCATCTTAAACGGCGAAATCCGCGATTTGGAATCGGCCATCACCGCATTAAAAGCAGCGATGACAGGGCATCTATTGATGACGACCCTACACGCCAATGATGCGTTAAGTATCCTGGAAAGACTGGAAATAGAAGGGGTATCCGCCCGACTGATTGCAGACCCGCAACTGTTTGTTGGACTCATTAGTCAACGCCTGGTACAACGCTTATGTCCGCACTGCAAAGTGCCCTATCAGCAGGTAGCCGGGCAGCTTGAGGAGGACGATCGCTTGCTGATTGAACACCAATGCCAGCCTGAAAAGGTGTTTATGCGAAAATATGAAGGATGCGAGTATTGTCAATCCGGGATTGTCGGGCGCATTGTGGTAGCGGAAGTATTATCCCCGGATGCGCAATTTTTTGAGCTGTATCGGACAAAGGGAAAGCTGGCTGCAAAAACCTACTGGCATCGAACATTAGGCGGTATCACCCGCAATCAGCACCTGTTGCACTACATTCATGCGGGAGAAGTTGACCCACTGGCGGCGCATTTTATCTGTCCGATTGATGAAGATAGTTATACGTTGCTGCCCGAATAAAGAGGAGGATGTCAACGCAGTCGTTTGCTAGCAAGTTTATAAACTTCACTATGCTCACGTTTTCCAACGGCAACAACTGCAATGATTAACTCATCCTTGATGATTTGGTAAACAAGTCTGAAGCCAGATGATCTGAGTTTAATTTTATAGCAATTTTGCATTCCTTTCAGCCTGGCTGCTGGAATATGCGGATTCTCAGCGCATTTCTTCAACTTCCTGGCGAATTGCTGTTGAATGGAACGATCAAGACTGTTCCATTCTTTAAGTGCATCAGTTCTGAACTTAACTTTATGGATCATAAATAACGATCCAGATTGACATCATGCAATGTTTGCTCTGCACGCTCTTTGACCAGGTTTGCTAATTCCTGGTCATCAATAAACTCTAACATTTGTTCATATAACTCGGCAGGAATGCAGTAAAACGCAGGTTGATTACGATTCAAAATTGCAACCGGATACCCATCTCCTGAATTAACTGTTGCCATTGGGTTTGTTTTCAATTCAGTAATGCTAGCCGTTGTTGTACTAAGAATGGTTGTTGGCATAAAAACCTCACTAAGAAACCTATTTATAGGTTTTATTTTAACATTAAAAAACTTATTAACAAGTCTTTTTTATGGGGTCAGCATGTTTTCTTCTTTACCTTTTACAGGCATCCAACCTCACCTCAAAACGATGCTTCGCAGGATTTACCAAAAAACCTTCACAGCCAAAGACCGTATCGCTTTTTATGACCAGCTGGCGTTTTTGCTGGATAACAACAAATCGTTGCAGCAAGCCTTTCTTGATATGCGAAGCGTGGTCACCGATTTTGGTCGCAAGCATCATCCCTTTGCAGTGCTGTTGACCGATTGCCTATCGGCGCTGGATGAGGGGCAGGGGGCATTTGAACTGGTGTTACTGGATTGGCTACCTGTTTCGGAGGCGACCTTGATTAACTCGGGCATGTTATCGGGCAACCTGTCTGCGGCGTTGCGGCGTGCGGGTGAGATAGTCGCGGGGAAAAAAAGGATGGTTACCGCCTTGCTTGGCGCGTTAACCTATCCGCTTTTTTTGCTGGGGCTAATTGGGCTGATGATGAACATGGTCTGTGAAAAGTTCATCCCGAAGCTGGCCGGTCTCGTACCCAGAGAAAAGTGGACAGGTGCGTTAAATTATTTAGCACTGCTTTCTGAGTTTGTCGTGGATTTTAAGTGGCTGCTGCTTATGGGGGGGACTTGCGGTGCTATGGCTTGTTGTCTGGTCAATGGGGAATTGGGTTAACCGGAAGGTGGCCGAGAACATTCCCCCCTGGTCAATTTACCGCGCAATTCATGGGGTTTACTTTTTGCTGAACATCGCCGCGCTGTTAAAGGTGAATATTCCGGTGATACAAGCGGTCAGTATGCTCGCTGAAACCGCAAGTCCCTGGCTGGAAAGACGCATTCAGGAAACCATTAATCGAATGCGCCAAGGTGACCACCTTGGACTAGCATTAAAAAACACCGACTATAACTTCCCCTCTCGTGACTGTGTTAACCAGATGCTGCTACTGACCGAAGGCGTGGGTGCTGAGGATAACCTTGAGCATTATGCGAAAAGGTGGCTTGTTCAGACGATAGCGCAAGTGAAGAAAATCGCCCTTTTGCTCACCGCCTTCTGTTTTTTAATGGTGTTTGGGTTTATGGCGCTGATGGTTTTTGCCAGCAATGACCTGAGCACGCTGGTTAACCAGATGCATTAACAATATCAATTCTATTTTACTATTTTGAGGTAATTATGAACAATAAAAGAAATATTCATCGCGGCTTTGTGACGTTGGAGATTTTAGGTGGACTGGCGGTACTCGCGGTGATTATTGTCCTTGCAGTTGGCGCGGTATCCAAGATGTTTAACAAAAGCACGTTGAATGACGAAATTGCCAATGTGCAGTCATTAGCGACCCAAACGCGCGGGATGTTAAAAACCAAAGGGGAGTATGCCTTTACCAGTGGGGTTAAAATGACAGGAACATTGATTCAGTTTGGTGGCGTCCCTTCTGGGATGACGATAAACGGGGAGAAATCAAAAGGGGATGCCAAAATGACGAACGGCTGGGGCGGTGAGGTGATTGTTGCGCCTGAAAAGGTGCAAGGTTCACAGAACAATAAAGGATTCTCCATCACCTACAAGAATGTGCCACAAGAAGCGTGTAGCGTGATGGCAACAAAACTCAGTAGCAGCACACTGTTAAACGAGGTCTCTATCTCTGGCAGCAACAATGTTGGCGTGGTGACCGCAGAGAAAGCCGCCACCCAGTGCAAACCCGATAATGGCTCAAACGGCGTCAATACCCTCATTTTTAAATCGAATAATTAACGCAATCTTCCTCTTTTAAACTTTTTGTCACCGATCATGCAAAACTGATCCACTAACGATCATCTAAAACTGATCCACTTGGTATTATTCGCACATTTTTGTACGGGTAATTTATGTTAACCAAGGAGATATTTGTGGATATTCATGTTCGCTTTGCTCAAGGACAAAGCCTTCGAAAAATTGCCAGTGAATTGGGCATTTCGCGTAACACCGTAAAACATCATTTACAACAACAGACAATGCCAACTTACGCTAAAAGAAGTCAACCACCGACTAAATTAGCACCGTTTAAAACTTACTTGCTTCAGCGAATTGAACTGGCTAAACCTGATTGGATCCCTGCAACAGTCTTATTTGATGAGATAGTTGAAAGCGGCTATCAAGGTGGTATTGCTCAATTACGCCGATTTGTTTGTCAATTTAAACCAAACATTATTCCTGAAGCTGTCGTCCGTTTTGAAACACAGCCAGGTCAACAAATGCAAATAGACTTCACCAGCATACGGCGAGGTAAAAAATCTCTGAAAGCGTTTGTTGCAACGCTAGGCTATTCGCGTGCGAGTTATGTAAAGTTCTTTGATAATGAACGAGCAGAATCGTGGCAACAAGGTTTACGAGAAGCTTTCGACTACTTTGGTGGTGTACCACAGGAAGTATTGTGTGATAACGCAAAATCCCTCATCATCGAACGGGATGCTTATGCAGAAGGTGAACATAAATTACATGTTGAAATGCTTCAAATGTCGAAAGATTACGGCTTTAAATTGAAGGCTTGCAAACCCTACAGGGCAAAAACGAAAGGGAAAGTAGAGCGCTTTAACCACTATTTAAAAAACAGCTTTATCGTGCCATTAAATACCAACCTTCGTGCTCATAATCTTGAACTGGATATTGAGATAGCTAATGCAAAAGTAGGTCCATGGTTACAACGCGTTGCCCATCAGCGGATTCATGGAACAACGTTAGAGAAGCCAGCAGACAGACTAGCTAAGGAGGTTAAGTATCTTCTACCCTTACCAGCAAGGGTTTGCCAATCTATCCCGCAGACTAATACGCTTAATATCCGTATCGTACCGCCCCTTGAATCTGTCAGTTTGCAGCACTCAATCAGCGTATACGAAGCATTGCTGGGAGGTGAACATGTTATTGCATGAACAAATTGAACACCTGTGTGAGTCATTGAAATTAAATTCTATTCCGACTCATTGGTCATCACTTGCCGAACAATGCATTGCCCAAGACAAAAGCTACGGAGAGTTTTTACTGTCCCTATTAAAATGTGAGCAACAACAACGAGATGAACGAACTCGTAATCTTTTGAGTCGGATGGCAGGATTCCCAGCACATAAAGAACTTAATACGTTCGATTTTAAGTTTGCAACGGGGATCCCCAAACAACACATACAGGAATTAAGCGCATTAACTTTTATTGAACGTAATGAAAATATCGTGTTGCTTGGCCCAAGCGGTGTAGGCAAAACCCATTTAGCTATTGGGTTAGGATTAAAAGCAGTACAGGCCAAGAAGAAAACCCGTTTTACCACGGCAGCTGAACTGATGTTGCAACTCTCAACTGCCAAACGACAAAATAAGCTCAAACAATATCTATCACGTTCGGTGACGGCACCAAAATTGTTGATTATCGATGAGATTGGATACCTGCCGTTTGGGCGAGAAGAAGCAAACCTGTTTTTCAATGTGATTGCCAAGCGTTATGAGCATGGCAGTGTCATATTGACGAGTAACCTATCATTTGGGCAATGGCCAAGTGCTTTTGCTGATGACGCAACATTAACTGCCGCTATGCTTGATCGTTTACTTCATCATTCGCATGTACTGCAATTAAGCGGTGAAAGCTACCGATTGAAAGATAAGCGGCGCTCAGGAGCAATAACTGAGTAAAACAGTGGATCAATTTTGATTGATCGGATTTAGCTAAAAAGTGGATCAGTTTTCGGTGATCGTTGACATTTTTAACGCCTTTTAATGCAGAAGGGGTGGGGTTACTTTTTCTGCATTCAGGGAGTAGATATCGTGAAAATGATGACCTTTTGGCTTGCAATATGTTTAAGCAGGACGGCACAGGCATTTTGTTTTAATGAAGCAGGCGCGTTATATCAAATTGACCCAAAACTGCTCAAGGTGATTGCCCAGCAGGAAAGCAGTCTGTCTGCGAAAGCTGTCAATCACAATCGCGACAAGCAGGGACGTGTATTGAGCGTGGATTACGGGCTAATGCAGGTGAATTCGGTGCATATCCCAAAGCTTAAAAAGCTGGGCATCATCACAGACTATCAGGATTTGCTCAGCAAACCTTGTCTTAACGTGAAAATTGGCGCGTGGATACTGGCACAACATCTTCAACGATGTGGGGTTAACTGGAACTGTCTTGGCTCATACAATGCCGGCTTTCACCCACGAAGCCAACACAAACGTCTACGCTATGCCAAATTGATTTACCAAAGGTATGTTCAGCACTGAAAATTATGTATTTTTCTATTAATTCAGTTGCAAATCACCAATCCTATTTTCTCGAAGACCCATTGGTCGGTTGGTTTATATGTTATATTTGGAAGGGTATTACTAATACAAATATTTTTTTCTTCCTCATAGGTAAATCCGTCATTACAAGCAATAACATTTCCTGAAAGGAACAAACTTAAATAAGTTGCTAATGTCAACCTTTTCAAGGCGTCAACTCCGCGTGAATTCGTTTAATCAATTTTGATTTACTAAGGTATTTTCAGTGATGTCACTCCTTCTTTTAAGTATTTTCCTGCAGGGCGCCGCCGTTGTCACCGCAAAACACTTTCTCGACAAATATCAGGAGCAACCCCTTTCAACCCTCGGTAATTTCCTTCCGGTGATAGGGGGTGTTTTTACGCTACTGTCTTTTATGTCTGCACTCGGTTGTCCCACTATAACGCATACCCTGTTTTCGTTAATATTTTACGCGTTTTTGGCCTTATTTTTCTATCTGGATGCGGCGAGTCGTTGTCTACCTCGCTGTTTCACGCTGGCGTTTGGGTTAATCGGCATCAGCTTTCGTTTTCTGTTATACCAAGAGACTGTATTACTCGCCCTACTGTCGGCGTTAAGTGTTTTTGGTATGCTGTGGGGACTGCGAACCCTTACTTTTCGTCAAGATGGCCACGCAAAGTTTGGCTTGGGTGATATCTACCTGATGGCGGGATTGGGGGTGTGGCTTTCCTTGACTATTGTCCTTTGGGTCATTATAGGCGCCGTCTTTTTGGCAGGGTTTGTTTTACTGGTTAGAAGATTAAGGTATCCAAAACGGTGGCAGCAGGATGACGACTTTCGCTACCTTCCCTTTGCTCCGTTTTTGTGTTCAGTGGTCGCGTTTTATGCGCTAAATAGCGATGTTACTTTAAATTACTGGTTCTTCCTGTAAAACTTGTGTTATAAGATTTTTATTATGTTTCTCAAAGCAGTAACAGATTAAATAATAATGAAAATAACCCACACGCCGATTAGTTATCCATCCTATTTAAATGAAGACAAAAACAAAACAGAAAAGGATGAGAATAATCCTGCTAACACCCCCTCATCTTATGAAGTAGCCCCAGAAAAATCCGATGAAGAAAGCAGAGGGAATACCGGGTTTCAGCCTGATTATTTATTGCATCAGCAGCGGCAAAAAGAAAGAATACTCAGTACAGTCGATAATCAGAAAAAAAGAGTAAAACGGGGGGCGGATGACGTTATCGTGGTAAGGGCATCGCCGGTAACCCTCTTAAATCCGTTAAGCGGTTTTTCCAGTCTGGAAAATTTATATCCAACATTTGGTAATCCCGCGTTTGATTATGCTATAAAACAAGAAGCTTTCATGAAGGGGAAGTTAAATGAAGAAGAAAATCATGCCCGCACTTTACTTAAAAAGCCTAATTCATTAGCCATCATCGGTAACTCAGCTCAAATAGCACCGGTTTTGTCTTCTGCTGGTGCCGGCAGTTTGGTATTGACCAACCCTTCAGGCGTTTCGTTACTCAACCAATTTACTAATGCGATAAATACGCTTAACGCATCGGCTTCTCGTCTGTTATCAAGTGCAGCAGCTAACCTTGCGCCATTAAGTGCGGCAGCGGACACTGCCGCGATGGCGGTATCAAGAGGGTTTGTGGTAGCCTCTATTCTTTATCCACCTAAAGCGGGAGAAGGCAGTGATTTAGCACAAGGCAAAACCCTTGACCAGTTCCTCTCTTTCTATCCCTGCAAAACAATTGGCCTTAACGATAAACAACAACTTCACCAGGCCACCACCACCGGTGAAATCGCCTTACCGGTAAGGGGTCGTCTTGTGATGTCCAATGATAAGGTTGAGGTGATGGCAGTGAGACCGCAGAATGCTACCCCGGTTAAAGTCATCTCAGCGGTAAAAGATGCTGCCAGCGGATTATATGTTCATTCTCTGCCAAAGACGAATGCCCAATCCGCAAGCATTCAGGTTGTGACCGCGCCCTCTATAACATCTTCACTGGAGGGGCAGCCACCTTTAGTATCTTCCTTACCTCGGACGCCCGTTTCTGTTCGCTCACCGTTTTCAGACGCCACCCAAATTTCTGCATCAGGCGCCATCCCTTTCAGGATGCTATTTTAGTTTATCCAGAAGCAGCAAACATGGAGCCGGTGTATGTTATGTATGGCGCGCGCAGTCAAAACACCATCGAGCAGGCGCAAAAAGGGTTAGCAATTGCCAATCAGTCGCTAGATACGATTAACAGACAATATCAAACTGAACTTGCAGCACTAAACCGACTTAAAGCAACACCAGAAGGTAGGACGTTATCTAATCCCGCAAAATACCCATTAACCTATCAACAATCATCCCAACAGCTTTCAAAGACACAGCGAATAATTGCCATTAAAGATAAATCTCTCGTTGATATTTTGCTTGGAAAAGGAATAAGCGCCTACTCCACTGAGGTAATGAAAAGAGAAAACAGTAAAGCTTCATTTAACAACGTGCCGGCGATTGTTATTACCAAAGATGCTTATGAAAATCTCGGACGACGTTTATTGGATACTAATAAAAAAATAAGCCAACAGACAACAAGACTGCAAACGTTCACAACCTCCAGACAGCAGGCGCAAGCACGTATAACGGCTGCTGAAGCTAAACTTAAAATGAGTTAAACCAACTTTTAACCGCGAATCAAGGCATAAAGTCCCCAATAACCCGTATTATCCGCCGCCGGCCACACAATTACTGACCGATTATTTAGGTTTACAGGCAAGCCCTGCTAAAACCCCACTTGATGATGGCGTGAGTCAAAACCCCGCTGGACAAATACCACAGGGATACGATTTATGAGTGGAACTCCCTTAACGGCAGCCTGGAAACCTATAAGCCGGGTCATTGGGAAACAGAAATAGGCAAGGGTGGCAAGGAGGCGCGGGTCTGGGTAGTAGAAAGCGTTATTAACCCCGCCACCGGACTGTATGGTATTACCTTACCTGATGAACAGGGCAACCAGGGAAGAACAATATTAATCAGCCCCATTAACGCCCCAGGTACTCAAGGACTGGGACCATTACTGCACCCTGAAAACAACAGGTGGTAATACTTAACACCGGTAACAACCAACCTGTCAAAACCCCCATTGTCAGGGTTTATCCTAATCTCATTCCGCCTGATGTCGAAACACCGGTCACCGTGCCTCCCCTTGAAAACGGTTATCAACCCCTTTATGTGATGTTTAATAATCATTATGGAGAAACTAACGCCAAAGGAAAATATAGTGGTCGATACTTCCACACAGATAGAGCGGGAGGGCCTATTCTTAATTTGGACTGGCGTACTGCAATTATTGACCAGGCTGGCATAAATAAGGTTAAGCTGCACACTAGTCGCTTTGGTGATGCCCCTGAAAATAGAGTAATGATAGATAGATTAGAAAAAATTTCACAAGGGAAAATGCAGGCGACTGATATCGATAAACGATTCTATACTCATGAAATTAGAGAATTGGAGCGCTACAGGAATCTTGGAATTAAGGATGGAGAGATCCCCCAAAATAAATTTGAGGTTTGGAATAACACCCATACAGCAACGCTAGAAGACTATAGAATTAATGAGAAAATGCAACCATTGTATACCCCAGACGCTATCGAGGCGTCTCGTGAAGCTGAGGAGTATAAGTGATGTTAGATATTGAAAGTATTTACAAAAATGAAAGCGTTGAAGATGTGCTATTATATTTTGCCCTACGCACACCATATCCAACTATTGATAGGATGTATACTAATTATAAGTTTGATGTTATTTCAAATGGCATCTTATTAAGGACATATTTACGATTAATACGCGAAAAAAAATTAGTAGAAGGTGAAAAGTATCTCGCCGAAAAAGGCCCTAATTGGAAAGAGCCAAAGTTTGTTACTGAAAAAAAATACGGTATAAAATAACCCAATCACTGGGAGACAGAAACAGGTAAAGGCGGCAAGGGGCGCGAGCCTGGGTAGTAGAAAGCGTTATTAACCCTGCCACCGGACTGTATGGTATTACCTTACCTGATGAACAGGGCAACCAGGGAAGAACAATATTAATCAGCCCCATTAACGCCCCAGGTACTCAAGGACTGGGACCATTACTGCACCCTGAAAAACAACAGGTGGTAATACTTAACACCGGTAACAACCAACCTGTCAAAACCCCCATTGTCAGGGTTTATCCTAATCTCATTCCGCCTGATGTCGAAACACCGGTCACCGTGCCTCCCCTTGAAAACGGTTATCAACCCCTTTATGTGATGTTTAGTAAAATAAGAGAGGGTGTCAAAGCCGCAGGACACGATTACCATAAACCGCCTAGTACAGATGAAATTACAGGGTTTTCTGATCTTAAAAGACAACAACCACAAACACCTAAACAAGGTGGGAGTGGTAAAAGAAATCGTTGGATAGACTCTAAAGGCCGAAGAATATATGAATGGGATTCACAGCATGGTGAGCTAGAAGGTTACAGAGCTAGTGATGGGCAACATATTGGTAGTTTTGATTACAAAACTGGAATGCAAACAAAACCCTCGGTGCCAGGACGAAACATTAAGAAATATCTATAAGGTGATATCATGGGATTAAAATTAAATTTATCATGGTTTGATAAATCAACAAAAGAGTTCGTTGGTGAAAAATACTCCGAAGATTTAGGGGAGAATGGTTCTATTATTGAATTACTAGGTCTAACAATAAAAGATAATATTAATAATGGAGTGTTTGATGTTCAAAATCAATGGGTTAGGTTTCTACAACCCTATTTTACTGAACTTATTGAAATAAAAAAATATAATTATTTTATTTCTTTCGATTACGCTGATGAATGGCCAGATAATAATAAACAAACGTAGTTTTATTGTTTAATAATAATGCAGAAAGATTTAATATCTTGCCTTGTCTCGAAAGGAAAATCCGTTGATAAATCAGATCAACGTTTTCAAGTTGAATTGAGGGAATATTTATTTTATGCGTTATAATACAATGCCGTTTACCTCGGCTATTTGTTGGCTTTCTTTTTGGATAGGATCAATATTAATTGGCGCATCGTGGCTTTATGCCAGACTCCAGGAGAAAGCTTTTTTAGTGGGTTTATCTAAAGGATTCTTGAATGTCACTTCACCAGATAGTACGGTGGTTTCATTGTTATGAACTCATATAAAAAATTAAAAAAAACTCTATTTATGATATTTTATTGTATTTACATTTATATTGTTGAGTTGTTAATGATAAGCATGAAATACTGATAATGATTATTATTTATTTCCGAAGGATCAATTATGAAATCATTATTCAAAGTACTTATTATATTAGCATTGCCTGGATTCAGCTCTCCTTCCTTAGCTATTGATAATGACAATGATAAATATATACCCGCTTCAAAAATAGATTTTTTTACAGATAAAATTAATGGAAAAACAAGAGTGTGTTGGAACCATCCGAACAAAAATGCTTATTGTATAAATGAAACAAGTGAAGGATTAATTACTGTTCCTTACAAGGATACACACTAACTCAATTCCAACTAAATACACCTCTTCTTAAGATGAAGAGCGGATAGTTTGCGGTAAAGTACAGGGAACTACGTTAAGGCATTCTATGCTCTTTCATGTAGCTAAACAACGCTCTTCTTGGGTCTGCCTGCAAAAGGGAAAATATCCTACCCCAAGGCTATTTTTAAACAGCAGTTGTTTGCTGTTTTACCTATTGTGCTCTGGGTCATTATAGGTGCTGTCTTTTTGGCGGGGTTTGTTTTGCTAGCAAGAAGATTAGGGTATCCAAAACGGTGGCAGCAGGATGACGACTTTCGCTACCTTCCCTTTGCTCCGTTTTTGTGTTCAGTGGTCGCGTTTTATGCGCTAAATAGAGATGTTACTTTAAATTACTGGTTCTTCCTGTAAAACTTGTGTTATAAGATTTTTATTATGTTTCTCAAAGCAGTAACAGATTAAATAATAATGAAAATAACCCACACGCCGATTAGTTATCCATCCTATTTAAATGAAGACAAAAACAAAACAGAAAAGGATGAGAATAATCCTGCTAACACCCCCTCATCTTATGAAGTAGCCCCAGAAAAATCCGATGAAGAAAGCAGAGGGAATACCGGGTTTCAGCCTGATTATTTATTGCATCAGCAGCGGCAAAAAGAAAGAATACTCAGTACAGTCGATAATCAGAAAAAAAGAGTAAAACGGGGGGCGGATGACGTTATCGTGGTAAGGGCATCGCCGGTAACCCCCTTAAATCCGTTAAGCGGTTTTTCCAGTCTGGAAAATTTATATCCAACATTTGGTAATCCCGCGTTTGATTATGCTATAAAACAAGAAGCTTTCATGAAGGGGAAGTTAAATGAAGAAGAAAATCATGCCCGCACTTTACTTAAAAAGCCTAATTCATTAGCCATCATCGGTAACTCAGCTCAAATAGCACCGGTTTTGTCTTCTGCTGGTGCCGGCAGTTTGGTATTAGCCAACCCTTCAGGCGTTTCGTTACTCAACCAATTTACTAATGCGATAAATACGCTTAACGCATCGGCTTCTCGTCTGTTATCAAGTGCAGCAGCTAACCTTGCGCCATTAAGTGCGGCAGCGGACACAGCCGCGATGGCGGTATCAAGAGGATTTGTGGTGGCCTCTATTCTTTATCCACCTAAAGCGGGAGAAGGCAGTGATTTAGCACAAGGCAAAACCCTTGACCAGTTCCTCTCTCTTTCTATCCCTGCAAAAACAATTGGCCTTAACGATAAACAACAACTTCACCAGGCCACCACCACCGGTGAAATCGCCTTACCGGTAAGGGGTCGTCTTGTTATGTCCAATGATAAGGTTGAGGTGATGGCAGTGAGACCGCAGAATGCTACCCCGGTTAAAGTCATCTCAGCGGTAAAAGATGCTGCCAGCGGATTATATGTTCATTCTCTGCCAAAGACGAATGCCCAATCCGCAAGCATTCAGGTTGTGACCGCGCCCTCAATAACATCTTCATTGGAGGGGCAGCCACCTTTAGTATCTTCCTTACCTCGCACGCCCGTTTCTGTTCGCTCACCGTTTTCAGACGCCACCCAAATTTCTGCATCAGGCGCCATCCCTTTTCAGGATGCTATTTTAGTTTATCCAGAAGCAGCAAACATGGAGCCGGTGTATGTTATGTATGGCGCGCGCAGTCAAAACACTATCGAGCAGGCGCAAAAAGGATTAGCAATTGCCAATCAGTCGCTCGCGACCCTTAACAGACAATATCAAACTGAACTTGCGGCGCTAAACAAACTTAAAGCAACACCAGAAGGTAGGACGTTATCTAATCCCGCAAAATACCCATTAACCTATCAACAATCATCCCAACAGCTTTCAAAGACACAGCGAATAATTGCCATTAAAGATAAATCTCTCGTTGATATTTTGCTTGGAAAAGGAATAAGCGCCTACTCCACTGAGGTAATGAAAAGAGAAAACAGTAAAGCTTCATTTAACAACGTGCCGGGGATTGTTATTACCAAAGATGCTTATGAAAATCTCGGACGACGTTTATTGGATACTAATAAAAAAATAAGCCAACAGACAACAAGACTGCAAACGTTCGCATCCTCCAGACAGCAGGCGCAAGCACGCATAAGGGCTGCTGAAGCTAAACTTAAAAATGAATTAAACCAACTTTTAACCACGAATCAAGGCATAAAGTCCCCCAATAACCCGTATTATCCGCCGCCGGCCACACAATTACTGACCGATTATTTAGGTTTACAGGCAAGCCCTGCTAAAACCCCACTTGATGATGGCGTGAGTCAAAAACCCCGCTGGACAAATACCACAGGGGATACGATTTATGAGTGGAACTCCCTTAACGGCAGCCTGGAAACCTATAAGCCGGGTCATTGGGAAACAGAAATAGGCAAGGGTGGCAAGGAGGCGCGGGTCTGGGTAGTAGAAAGCGTTATTAACCCCGCCACCGGACTGTATGGTATTACCTTACCTGATGAACAGGGCAACCAGGGAAGAACAATATTAATCAGCCCCATTAACGCCCCAGGTACTCAAGGACTGGGACCATTACTGCACCCTGAAAACAACAGGTGGTAATACTTAACACCGGTAACAACCAACCTGTCAAAACCCCCATTGTCAGGGTTTATCCTAATCTCATTCCGCCTGATGTCGAAACACCGGTCACCGTGCCTCCCCTTGAAAACGGTTATCAACCCCTTTATGTGATGTTTAGTAAAATAAGAGAGGGTGTCAAGTCCGCAGGACACGATTACCATAAACCGCCTAGTACAGATGAAATTACAGGTTTTTCTGGGCTTAATGATGAAAAACCTAAAACTCCAAGGCAAGGCGGTTCAGGAGAAAGGCGACGTTGGATGGACTCAAAGGGCCGAAGAATATATGAATGGGACTATCAACACGGTGAGCTAGAAGGTTACAGAGCCAGTGATGGGCAGCATATTGGTAGTTTTGATTACAAAACCGGAATACAAACAAAACCCCCTGTACCTGGGCGAAACATCAAGAAATATCTATAAGGTGATATTATGGGATTAAAGTTACGTTTATCATGGTTTGAAAAAATTGGCGATAATATTATAGGGAAAGAATACTCAACTGATTTAGGAGAAGATGGAGCTGTTATTGAACTATTAGGGCTACCAATCAAAGGCACAGTAAATAATGGCGAATTTCGTATCAAACCAGAATGGGTTGATATTCTTCAGCCATATTTCAAACATAAAATAAAATACGACTATTATGACTATTTTGTTTCTTTCGATTACGCTGATGACTGGCCAGATAATAATTAACAAACGTAGTTTTATTGTTTAATAATAATGCAAAAAGATTTAATATCTTGCCTTATCTAGAAAGTGTGAACCGCTGATAAATCAGGACAGCGGCTTCAAGTTGTATTAAGGGAGTATTTATTTGATGCGTTATATTACAATGCCGTTTACCTCGGCTATTTGTTGGCTTTCTTTTTGGATAGGGTCAATATTAATTGGCGCCTCGTGGCTTTATGCCAGACTCCAGGAAAAAGCGTTTTTAGTGGGTTTAGCTAAAGGATTCATGAATGTTACTTCACCAGATAGTACGGTGGCTTTATTGTTATCAATAGGGGTTGCGTTAATTGTTATAGGCTTTATTTTTGTACCATTGCATTATTGCACTGTTTACGCTATCGCTTTTGTTAAAGTATTAACTCGAGTACCCATTCGGATATAAAACAAAAACAGAAGGTTAATCTGACACTTTATCTTTACAAAATTTAAGTATCAGATTAACAGATTGTTATAGCTAACAATAGATTACGATTCCTAAATGGAGTCCTCAAACTTAGGTTTTGATTCTGGAACCGGGACAAAATTCCCATTTTGATCTAAACAAATATCTTTACCTTTTTCATCAATCCCACAAAGTATTTTAATCGTGCTTTCAAATGGTTCTTCCGTTGCAAATGAGAAAGAACTACCCCAACAAAATATTAAAATAGTTAAAGCCTTAAATAATAATTTCATAATTAGTTCTCCATAATGATTATTTATTACAATGCGCTAATCTTATCTGGCCTTTACGAATATGATTGGGATTATAACCCCGATGGCGATTTCCGCCATTTGCCCTTGCCCCTTTTTGTGTTCAGTGGCGGCATTGATATATTTGTACTCTGACTCCTCCTTGCACTAAAGGAGGAGGTTTCTAGAGGGCTTCAAGGATAATAACAGATATCTTTATACATCAACTCTTTGCATTGTGTCAACGATCACCGAAAACTGATCCACTTTTTAGCTAAATCCGATCAATCAAAATTGATCCACTGTTTTACTCAGTTATTGCTCCTGAGCGCCGCTTATCTTTCAATCGGTAGCTTTCACCGCTTAATTGCAGTACATGCGAATGATGAAGTAAACGATCAAGCATAGCGGCAGTTAATGTTGCGTCATCAGCAAAAGCACTTGGCCATTGCCCAAATGATAGGTTACTCGTCAATATGACACTGCCATGCTCATAACGCTTGGCAATCACATTGAAAAACAGGTTTGCTTCTTCTCGCCCAAACGGCAGGTATCCAATCTCATCGATAATCAACAATTTTGGTGCCGTCACCGAACGTGATAGATATTGTTTGAGCTTATTTTGTCGTTTGGCAGTTGAGAGTTGCAACATCAGTTCAGCTGCCGTGGTAAAACGGGTTTTCTTCTTGGCCTGTACTGCTTTTAATCCTAACCCAATAGCTAAATGGGTTTTGCCTACACCGCTTGGGCCAAGCAACACGATATTTTCATTACGTTCAATAAAAGTTAATGCGCTTAATTCCTGTATGTGTTGTTTGGGGATCCCCGTTGCAAACTTAAAATCGAACGTATTAAGTTCTTTATGTGCTGGGAATCCTGCCATCCGACTCAAAAGATTACGAGTTCGTTCATCTCGTTGTTGTTGCTCACATTTTAATAGGGACAGTAAAACTCTCCGTAGCTTTTGTCTTGGGCAATGCATTGTTCGGCAAGTGATGACCAATGAGTCGGAATAGAATTTAATTTCAATGACTCACACAGGTGTTCAATTTGTTCATGCAATAACATGTTCACCTCCCAGCAATGCTTCGTATACGCTGATTGAGTGCTGCAAACTGACAGATTCAAGGGGCGGTACGATACGGATATTAAGCGTATTAGTCTGCGGGATAGATTGGCAAACCCTTGCTGGTAAGGGTAGAAGATACTTAACCTCCTTAGCTAGTCTGTCTGCTGGCTTCTCTAACGTTGTTCCATGAATCCGCTGATGGGCAACGCGTTGTAACCATGGACCTACTTTTGCATTAGCTATCTCAATATCCAGTTCAAGATTATGAGCACGAAGGTTGGTATTTAATGGCACGATAAAGCTGTTTTTTAAATAGTGGTTAAAGCGCTCTACTTTCCCTTTCGTTTTTTGCCCTGTAGGGTTTGCAAGCCTTCAATTTAAAGCCGTAATCTTTCGACATTTGAAGCATTTCAACATGTAATTTATGTTCACCTTCTGCATAAGCATCCCGTTCGATGATGAGGGATTTTGCGTTATCACACAATACTTCCTGTGGTACACCACCAAAGTAGTCGAAAGCTTCTCGTAAACCTTGTTGCCACGATTCTGCTCGTTCATTATCAAAGAACTTTACATAACTCGCACGCGAATAGCCTAGCGTTGCAACAAACGCTTTCAGAGATTTTTTACCTCGCCGTATGCTGGTGAAGTCTATTTGCATTTGTTGACCTGGCTGTGTTTCAAAACGGACGACAGCTTCAGGAATAATGTTTGGTTTAAATTGACAAACAAATCGGCGTAATTGAGCAATACCACCTTGATAGCCGCTTTCAACTATCTCATCAAATAAGACTGTTGCAGGGATCCAATCAGGTTTAGCCAGTTCAATTCGCTGAAGCAAGTAAGTTTTAAACGGTGCTAATTTAGTCGGTGGTTGACTTCTTTTAGCGTAAGTTGGCATTGTCTGTTGTTGTAAATGATGTTTTACGGTGTTACGCGAAATGCCCAATTCACTGGCAATTTTTCGAAGGCTTTGTCCTTGAGCAAAGCGAACATGAATATCCACAAATATCTCCTTGGTTAACATAAATTACCCGTACAAAAATGTGCGAATAATACCAAGTGGATCAGTTTTAGATGATCGTTAGTGGATCAGTTTTGCATGATCGGTGACACATTGTATAGGAATTCTCGCTGTAACGTTCGGATCTTTAGGGTCGATACATAGTTGTTTATCTTGGTCGTAAACAAAACCTTGTGGGCATGAATTATCAGCGCCTACAAATGATGTAAGAGTCAGGGTCAGTAAGAAGATTATACTTTTCATTTTATTCATCCGATTTATTTGCGTCATTATAAATAATCTTAGGCATACCTTATAAAAACACAAAGCCACTCTTTAAAGATTTTATCCATTTTAGGGACGGTTTGAGAATAGTAAAAAAATAACCCTTTTGGCCCCAAAATCGCGTGAACTTGAATAACGGTTAATTGTTAACAAAATGTTATATTCAAAAATTGTATTTTTCCGATGAGAAAACGTGTCTTTTTGGGGTCAATTTGGATATCGAAAATTATTGTACGTTAAGGCTACTTTTTAATCAGACTCAACGCCTTTATAGAATGCCTGAATGCGACAAACCTGGGAAGTACTGTAGCCTGTCGCGTCTGCCGTTTCGCGGATGCTGAGTTTTTTTACCTGCCGGTAGTACATCACTTTCTGATGCCGTTCCCGATCTGCCTGCTTTCCCCGGTATCTACCCAACGTATGTGCCCGTTCAATTCCCTGTTTTTGTCGCTGGAAGCGACTCAGCCAGTCCTTATGTGACATTGCAGCCATCAGGTCGATTAGCATGTTATTGATAGCGGTTATTACTGCGTGGGTGATCGGATCCGCCTGCGAAGGATCTTTATCTGACAGCGACTGCCATGATGTGGGCACATCAAGACTAACAATCCGCAGCTCGTGTTGTTCTATCTGCTTTTTCAGCGTCATCCAGTCGCTGTTGCTCAGACGGGTCAGACGGTCTATCTGTTCGACCAGCAAGATATCATTGTGGTGACTGTCCATCAGTAAACGTCCCAGCTCCGGGCGGTCAAGTTTTGTGCCGCTGATATTCTCCCGGTAGTAGCTGGCGATTTTATGTCCCCGTTCCTGGACGAACTGCTCCAACATCTCTTTTGCCCGATCGGCGAACTGATCTTCCGTCGATGCCCTCAAATAAGCTCTGATAAACATTTTTTTACCACATTATCGCATTTAGATTATTCCATTTATTTTATCGCATTTAGGTTATTTCATTAGTGGAGTGCCGTCACGTTTTGTCTATGGCATCAGGGTGTACCCTTACGCGATAACTAATTTTGTTAAAAATAACATACTAATTAATTTACAAGGAAAACTATATGGCACGGAGGCAGATTCTTTCGCTGTCTGAAAGAGAATCATTACTGGCATTACCGGACGATGAGTTAACGCTGACTCGGATGGCGTATTTTAGTGAACATGATCTGGTGCTTATCGGTGCTCACCGTAAACCTGCCAGCCGTTTTGGTTTTGCCGTTCTTCTTTGCTATCTGAAAAATCTCGGCTTTGCCCCGGATAAAAAATCCCACCATCTGATGCGCTGCTGAAGCATATCGCCAGCAGGTTAAAACTCACCAAGGATCTCTGGCCAGCTTACCTTTCCGGCAGGGATACAACCCGGCGTGAACATTTAACCGAACTCTACCGATATCTTGGCGTAAAAGCTTTCACCGGCAAAATACAACAGGACTGTGTTAAATACCTGCTGTCGATGGCGACGCGCACCGATAAAGGTATTCTCCTGACCGAAGAGTTACTGGTCTATCTCCGGCAGAACAACGTGATAATCCCCTCGATTGATGTAGTGGAACGTACCTGTGCCGAGGCCATGGTAAGCGGCGATAAAATCGTATTTCATACCCTGAATGCCCCATTAACTCCGGCTCACAGGGATGCCCTTGATCGTTTACTTGAGTCATCAGATAATCAGCCTTCCAGGCTGACATGGCTTCTGCAACCGCCGGGTAAAATCAATGGTAAGAACGTGCTGCAACATCTTGATCGGCTCAATAGCATTGAATCGCTGGGATTACCGGAAGGTATAGATCGTACCATTCACCAGAACCGGTTGCTGAAACTGGCGCGTGAAGGCCGAAAGATGAGTAGCCGGGATTTGACCCGATTTTCAGCAGACCGGCGTCATGCGATCCTGGTGTGCGTGCTGGAAGAAGCCAGAGCCACACTGACAGACGAAGTGATTGAGCTGCATGAACGAATGCTAAACAGCCTGTTCAGTAAAGCCAAAAGAACACAGGCTGAGCGCCTTCAGCAGACCGGAAAGCTGATCCAGTCCAAACTGAGGCAATACATCGATGTCGGCCATGCTCTGTCTGAAGCCCGTGATTCCGGTGGCGACCCATGGATCGCAATAGAAAACATACTACCATGGTCTGAATTTGTCGCCAGTCTGGAGGAAACACGCCATCTCGCCAGGAAAAATAATTTTGACCCGTTGCATATTATTACTGAGAAATACAGCACTTACGGAAATATGCCCCGCGCATATTGTCCGCTTTACAGTTAGTAGCAACCCCGGCTGCGCAGCCTCTGGCCGATGCGCTGGTTGTGATCAAAGATATGTATCTGAAGCAGTCACGTAAAGTTCCGGCGACAGCACCGCTTGAGTTTGTCCCTGAAATATGGAGGAAGGTGGTGATTACACCTGTGGGTATTGACCGGCAGTACTATGAGTTCTGTGCGCTCAGCGAGCTTAAAGGAGCATTGCGCTCTGGGGACATCTGGGTTAAAGGCTCACGCCGCTACAAAAACTTTGATGATTATCTCATTCCCGAAAAGGACTTTGACAAACTTACACCGGCGCTGCCACTGCCAGTATCTGCTGATTATCATGAGTACATTACCAGCCGTATGACCCTGCTTCAGTCTAAACTTGAAGACGTCAATGCCATGGCCGCACACGGTGAGCTGCCTGATGTGGAAATATCAGACAGGGGCGTAAAAGTCTCGCCGCTGGATAACAGCGTGCCGGTGCAGGTTTCACCACTTGCAGAGCTGATTTACAGCATGCTGCCTCTTCCTAAAATCACGGAAATTCTGGACGAGGTAAACAGCTGGACGACATTTACCCGCCATTTTTCGCATATAAAAAATGACATTTCCCGTCCCGATACCCGCCTACTGCTCACCGCCATCCTTGCAGATGGCATCAATCTTGGTCTGACCAAAATGGCGGAGTCCTGCCCCGGAAGCACCAAATCATCACTGGAAGATATCCAGGCATGGTACATCCGCGACGAAACCTATTCAGCTGCCCTTGCAGAGCTGGTAAACGCGCAGGGGAAAAGGCCGTTGGCGGCATTCTGGGGAGACGGGACAACGTCATCATCAGATGGACAGAATTTCAAAACAGGCAGCTCAGGCCGCTACGCAGGGCAGGTTAACCCGAAATACGGACAGGAGCCAGGACGTCAATTTTATACCCATATTTCGGATCAATACAGCCCGTTTTATACCTGCATAATCAGTCGGGTCAGGGATTCAACCCATGTACTCGATGGCTTGCTGTACCACGAAAGCGACCTGGAAATCAGAGAGCATTACACCGATACCGCGGGTTTTACCGATCATGTCTTTGCTCTGATGCACCTGCTGGGATTTGCGTTCTGTCCGCGAATCAGGGATCTCCACGACAAGAAGCTGTTTATTAGTGGGAAAGCGGATCAGTATCCGGCACTTCAGTCACTGATATCAACGACCAGCCTGAATTTGAAAGATATCGAAATTCACTGGCGTGAAGTGCTGCGTCTGGCCACGTCAATAAAGCAGGGAACGGTGACGGCATCCCTGATGCTGAAAAAGCTTGCCAGCTATCCAAAACAAAACGGGATGGCCAAAGCGCTGAGAGAAATTGGCCGCATTGAGCGAACCCTGTTTATACTCGACTGGTTCCGCGATCCGGCTCTGCGTCGACGGGTCCAGGCGGGGCTGAATAAAGGCGAAGCCCGTAATGCGTTGGCGCGTGCAGTATTTATGCACCGGCTGGGAGAAATTAGGGACAGAAAACCAGAAAATCAGAGCTATCGCGCCAGCGGGCTGACGCTGCTGACAACTGCCATCTCACTTTGGAATACCGTATATATGGAAAGAGCGGTAGATGCCCTCAAGCGTAAGGGGCTGAAGATCAAAGAGCAACTGCTGTCGCATTTGTCGCCGTTAGGCTGGGAGCATATCAATCTGACAGGCGATTATATCTGGAAAAGCAACCGAATACCGGCTTCAGGCAAGTTTCGTCGGCTGAGATCAGCTAAAGTCGAAAGGGTCAAAAAATAGCCTTAACGTACAATAATTTTCGATATCCAAACTGAACCCTAAATCATTGAGGAAGACTTTATTAAAAAAGGCACCGTCCTGAGTTTTTAGGATGTCTATACTCATGCACTCACCTGTTGTTTTGTGCACTAAATGCCATTCTTCTAAATTCAATTCCTTAACATTCATGTTCAATACCCATGATAACGTTTGTTCGGTTAACTCTAACATTCGTTTCACAAAAATCAATCATATGTTTCAATAAAATGATATTAAAAAATGCTATGTTATCAAATTTGATAACAAAAATTCCTATATAAACATGTATTGTTATCAAAAATGAACACAAAAATTTAAGTAAAAATTAACGCAATATATTAATAAATATGAAAAATAACCTTATTACAGACAAAGTTTCACTCTATTCTTCCTCTTCCTTAGGAACTACCAGACAATCTCAACAACAACAACCTAACTTCCGCTTCCTTGTTTTGTCTGTTCGTCGCTACGCTCCTGCGGTACGCCTCAGACAAAGACTGTGGCGAGCGTAAACAAGATAAAAATAGGAAAAATTTCGACAGCAACAAATATGACCACTGTTCGTGGTAGGCAGCCTCTCGTGGCATGACAGGCCGGATCATCCAGCCCTTGAACCCCTATGTAGGCTTTAACTTCGTCGATAACTCCGTAATGTTAAAAGTTGATATTGTGGTTATATTGCAACATATTTTTATATAGTAAAATTGATTTAGAATTCCAAATGGAATTCTAAATAGAATTCTATTATAGTATCATTAAAGAATTCATAAAGGATATCTAGTTTTACTAACCTATTTAATAGAGGACCTGTACATGCCAGTTATTTCTTTCGTCTCCCCAAAAGGGGGTGTAGGTAAGACCACATCCGCCCTAATATTAGCTATGCAAATTGCACGTCGAGTCAAGGTTACCGTTATTGATGCAGACCCAAATCACCCTATAAAATCATGGGCAGAAGGGGGAGATACGCCTGAAAATATGACTATTATCTCGGATGTAACAGATAAGACGATTGGGGAAACGATCGCAGAAGTAGCAACAAAGGCACCATTCGTGATTGTTGATCTAGAAGGTACAGCAGCAACCATTGTTGCGTATGCAATTGCGGAGTCCGACTTTGTGATTGTGCCAACACAGGGGTCGCAACTTGATGCAGAACAGGCCAGTAGAGCGTTTGGCTTAATAAAAGCACATGAGCGTGCTATTCAAAAACATAAGCATGATTACAAATTACCTTATGCTGTCTTGTTTACACGCACATCTGCTGCAATTCAAAGCAGGGATACCAGACATATACGAAAAAGTTTTGAAGCTGGAGGGATTCCTTTTTTTGAGACAGAGTTGAACGAAAGAGCAGCATTCAAAGCCATGTTTTCATATCGACAGACGCTTGAAAACCTTCCACATGATGAGGTCTCTAATGTTGAAAAAGCCATTTATAACGCAGAGTCTTTCACCCGAGAAGTCATAGCTAAAATAAACATACATACTCAGTCACCGACAACAACAGAATAAGGTTATATCATGAGCCGCGTAGATCCTCTAGATAGTTTAAGAAATTTTGAACCTAAAGCTGTCACTAAACAAAAAACAAAGCAAAGTAATGCAGAAATCGAGAAGCTAGCTAACCAACATGGTTTTGTGAATCGGAAATCAACACCTTTACCTCATCCCATTGAACGATCAAAACGACGTTTCAAGACGGGACGCAATATTCAGATCAACATTAAAGGCGATCTAGATACTAAAAACGAATTGTATCGAATCGCTGATTATATCGATCAACCATTAGGCGAAACTCTTAAAAGAGCATTAGCAGCTTTACAACGAGAGTTAGGCTGTTAACTAAAAAAAAGAGTTACTGATTTTAATTAATATCATCAAATAACTAAATAGAAGTAATTTAGCTTTGCTATAAAGCTTTATAACGTATAAAAAACGTTTAAAATCATGTATATACTAAAAGTTTTTTTTATAATTACCATGAATTCGATTTTTTTATAAAACTAGATATCCTTTATGAATTCTTTAATGATACTATAATAGAATTCTATTTAGAATTCCATTTGGAATTCTAAATCAATTTTACTATATAAAAATATGTTGCAATATAACCACAATATCAACTTATAAATAATCAGTACCTGTCAGATTATTTGGCTACCAGTGCATTTTTTAACTTAAAAATCTCTTTCTTTCCTTTCTCTCTCATACGCGACACTTCAGCTTTAGGGGTATTTTGATTTCGATTTTTAAACGTTACTTTGTCTGAGGATGAATCATAGAGAACTTCATAGTCGGGTAGGTCATTTGTTTGAGCTAATTGCTTTAAATTATGCCTAAACATTTTCAATAGAGCCGTACTTCCTGTTTTTAAATGTAACTTCTCAAGTGAAATAACAAACTCATGCTGATTACCACAATGTTTACGGGCAATCTCATAGATTCTTCGATCTATAGCTTTGCGAATGCGAAAATAATCTGGGCTAATTTGCAAAACTTTAGTTTTAGTGATTGCTTGATAAAGCCAATCAGGTAACGTAACTTCGACCATGCCAATATCGAGTTTACCTTTTTGTTCTTCTATTATTCGCCAGCTATCTATTAATCCAAAACCTATAGTCTCTTGTTTTTCTTTGGAAAATATAATATTTGTTGTTACTCGTGTCCCTGATAATCTTTTTAGGGATTTTACTAATTCTTTATAAGTTCTACCTCCAATTTCCCTATTTGTTGTTATAAAAAAATCGTATGGAGTGAAAGCAATTGTACGACTTATTGGCCGATTATTGTTAATAGATTCTTGTAATTTAGAAATAGCATAAATCCAAATATCTTTATCAAAAATCGTTGCCAATCCTAATGAAGTAGATTCTATAGAAATAGAAACATTTCCATTTCTATAAATTCTAGGTTTTATATCCCCACCTTTTAAAGCAAAAAATGGATGTTCCATGCTTACCATTTCATCTCTAAAACTAGAAAGTTCAACTTCATCAGCAATAAAAAAAAGTATCTCATGTTTACGCGGGCGCAATGTTTTCAAATTGTTTAATCTCTTTTTGATAGTATTATTTATCATACCCTCAATCTTATCTTGATTAGGGTTGTGGTAAGAGTCAGTACTTGAGTTACCGCTCAATACTGATTCGTTCTTTTGGGATTTAAAAACCCATACAAAAAAACTTAATACTGGGATTTAAAAACAAATATAGTGGGATTTAAAAACTTAGTCAATAAACGCAACTATAAAATAGTAAAAACTTCCATTTTTTATGTGAATAATCCAAAATTTATACTGGGATTTAAAAACTTAATACTGGGATTTAAAAACTTAATACTGGGATTTAAAAACTTAATACTGGGATTTAAAAACTTTAAAATTAAAAAAATTAATAAAAATCAATTTATTATATAATAAATTTCTCCCTTTAACTTATTTAACTTATACATAACTATATTTAACCGGAAATTTTTCCCCATTCTCTGTGGATAACTTTTCTGACAAAAGTGGTATAACCACTTCAAAATATTCATTGGCTTTAGATATTTTCATTTGGTTATTCTTTAACCAATAAGTGACCTGATTCCTTTGTGACCTTAAGTGATATTCCGCTTCCTCGCCCGTTCACTCGCGTTGCTCGGTCACTAAGCTGCGGCGAGCGTTTGGGATCAATATTTTTAAATGGATTTTTAAATTAATTAACAGTTAGTCATTGCACAACAGTGCCACTACCGCTAGCATCAATAGGATTAACGTAATCTATTCATTCAGGTGCAACATGAATAAAACAGAGCTCATCAACAAAGTGAGTGAAAAATCAGGATTAGGCAAGAAAGATGCAGAGAAGGCGGTTAACGCCTTCACAGATACCATCACCGAGTCTTTAAAATCGGGTAACAGCGTACAGCTCGTTGGTTTTGGCAGTTTTCAGGTTAAGGCTCGAGCGGCAAGGGAAGGGCGCAATCCACAAACAGGCAAGGCAATTAAAATTGCGGCTACCAACGTACCGAGTTTTAAAGCAGGTCAAAAGCTAAAAGATGCGGTTAAGTAATTCATGACCTACAACACAAAGTCAATTCGTATTCTAAATGAAGACGAAATCAAACAGTTTGACTGGCATTGGGCTGAGGAATTAGCCCACGAACACATTTTGCCTCTAGATTGGATTAAGCGCGGATTTGAAGCCTCAAGACGTTTAGGTCTTGAGCCGGATTTTTTTGTCAACAAGTATATACACAAACAAGACCTTCCCAAAAATGACGAATTCGAGCAAGTCTTCATTGAAGTGCTAAAGGAAGACAGAAAGAAGAGTCAAAATACCCTATAAATCGCACTGTAAGCAACGCTGAGCCGTTTTTTGAAGGAATTGAAGAAAAGGTAGGGACAAAAAAACACCCCTACCGGAGACCTGATAGGGGTGACTTACAAAGCTAGATTAACTAATGTTTGATAAAATCTTCATCACATTTCCACCTTCAAATTTAATCTGTTTTTGCCATAATTCAACTTTTAAATTGTAATAAGTGAACAAATCGGATGAGTAAAAAATTCACCCCAACGCCCCACGATAGTCTATTTAAGCAGTTTTTAAGTGAAAAAGAGACGGCAAAAGATTTCTTTACTATCTGGCTACCGGATGAGATTAAATCACTTTGTGATTTAAATAGCCTTAAATTGGAATCCGGCTCATTTATCGATAGTGAGATGAAAAATTACCAGAGTGATATTTTGTACTCCGTTAAAACCACAAAAGGAAAAGGTTATTTCTATCTCCTGATTGAACACCAGTCTACACCCGATAAGCTGATGGCTTGGCGACTGATGCGTTATTGTATGGGCGCAATGCAAAAACATTTAGAGGCGGGCCACAAAAAATTACCTTTGGTATTTCCTATCCTGTTTTACACAGGTGAAAAGAGTCCTTATCCCTATAGTACAGATTGGTTCGACTGCTTTAGTGGGCGGGATATTGCCGAAAAGATTTATACCAAACCGTTTAAGTTAGTGGATGTCACCACACTTAATGATGGTGAAATCATGCAGCACAAACGAATGGCTTTGCTTGAGTTAGTCCAGAAGCACATTCGCAGACGGGATATGACCGAGCTTTTGAGTGAAATTGTCAAATTATTATCGTATAATTATTACTCCGATAATCAGGTGATAACGTTGTTTAATTACCTCATACAGGAAGGTAATGCCGAACAGCCAGCAAAGTTAATCAAAGAGATAGCTAAACAGTCAGAGAAGCATGAGGGGGCACTGATGAACATCGCTCAAGGGTTAAGACAAGAGGGTATTCAAGAAGGAATACAAAAAGGCAAACTTGAAGGTATGCAAGAAGGTATCCAGAAAGGCAAGCTGGAAGGTGAAAAACAAGCCTCCCTAAAGATTGCACGTCAACTTCTTGAAAAGGGCGTAGAGCGAGACATAGTCAAACTATCAACGGGTCTCACTGATGCTGAATTAAGAAACCTGTTCAAAGACTAAAATGACCGAGCGGCAGAAATTAACCCTCAATCGCCCTAGACGGGCTTCTGAAGAAACGACACCCAAATCCTCACCGGTTTACCGAAAAAAGGTCTGGGTGAATCCTACGCCCAAAAAACAGGTGAAAAAACCAAAACCCCAAAAGCCTGTTAAGCCAGTGACCCAAAAGCGGGTTGAAAAGCCTCAACCTGTTGTTAAGGTTAAAATCCCAAAACCGCCCAGGCAACCAAAAAAACGATTGCCGTTAGCGGAGGCGATTTCCCAAATCAGCGCCTTTTGGCCAGACCTGTTTCCTGAACAACAGCTTAAACCGATGAAAATTGGCATCCGGCAAGCTATGTGGCAGGAAGTGAATGAGAAGGGGTTACCGCTCACTAAAAAGCGCTTAAGAGCCTGTTTAGGCAGTATTGGACACCACGCTAATTATCGCGCCCTTATCCACTTAAGCGCTAGTCGTTATGACAAAGACGGACAGGTGGCAGGCGAGGTTACCCAGGCGGATGTTGAGGATAATTTAAAGCGTCTGGTCAGGCTTAATAAATCGCTTCAACAACCTACTGATGGTTATGTTAGTCTGGCGTTGGGAAAATGATGCTCGCTGGTATGAAGCGGAACTCTGTTATGATTTATTTGGTGATTTATTGCTTATTCAACGTTGGGGAGGATTAGGAAATCATCTTCATGGCCAAAAAACCGAAATCGTTCCTGAAATATTTACCGGTATTGCTAAACTCCATGCTATTGATAGACAACGAAGGAAAAGAAAAAACCCTTATCATCGTATAGAATAACCATATATCAAATCCTTTATTGAACACTTTAACAAACGATGACAAAACAAGAACTCTCTACCTTAAATATGGCGGGCTTTATCAAAAGTCAAACCTTAATCCTCTTGGATAAGCTCAATCAGCTTAATCTGGATGACTGTGCAGATGAGTGCGAAGAGTTGCATGAAATGGCAGAGGTACTTTATCTTAAATTAAGACAACGTTTGGATAAAAAATAAAGATTTATCACAAAGGAATGATAGTGATATTCTTCTTTGATAAATAGCGACACAAAATCTTATACATATCACGGTCAAATTTATCCATTGCATGATTAAATGTTAATGTTTCATTGAGATTTTCAACCGAACCCAAATAAACCCAATTATTCACGATATGAATTTGCGTTTGTTGAACCCCTTTTTCCGTAATACCAATGGCGCCCTTGTAAGGCCAAACTGCTAACTTATGTTGTTTAAACGCGCGTAAAACCCTACTGTGATGATGTTCTTGACTTTCTTTGTTAATACAAACTCCGTGACATAAGCCGAGCTGAAGGCGAAAGCAGCCAGATGCTCTCGTCTTCTCGAGACCTAGTTTGCAATAACAGAGATGATTTTCATCTGCAATGGATTTAAGCTTTTCTAAAGCTGTAAACCGATTTTTATACAAACCGTATAGATTTTCTGCTTTCGAAAAGTCAATTTCTTTCGCATACACAATATTAATTTTTTTGTTTGTAACCTGAAAAGCACAAAGTTCCCGGTGTTTCCTTAAGCGCTTATTAAAGATGGGGTGATATTGTTTAATTAATCTAGCCTCGAGTAACAGGGCGCCTATTTCACCTGCCGTGGTTTGCCAGTGAATATATTTAAGTTGATTTATTAATCTGATATTCCTTGTATAAAAGTGGGATAGGACTCTTTTTTTAAGATTTATACTTTTCCCAATATAGATTGGCAAAACTCATTTTCACCGAAAAAAAATAGACACCCAGTAAATTGGGAATGCGGGAGTTTATCGTCTTTAGTTTTTTTCTTCATCACCTTCTAGTTTAGTGGATTGGTTTTACTGATTTCCATCAAATTTTTCCCTTAATTTTTAGAACGTTAGTTTATATCATTTAGTTTTAAAGCCTTCAACTTACGCCTTTAAAGATGTTTTTTTGAAATAAAAAGTGGTAATGATTGCTAATCATGTTATATTATACTGCTTTAATATACAGTGGAAGAGCTGTTGTTTAGAATGGCTTCTTGCACCCACTGAATATGCTATTTATTGCCAATAAGTGTAAAAAATTTTATGTTTGCGTTAGTCGATGTGAATAGTTTTATGCCTCCTGTGAGCAAGTATTTAGGCCGGAATTAAAAGGTAAGCCGGTTGTTGTGCTATCAAATAATGATGGTTGTGTCATCGCACGCTCCAGAAATGCCAGAAAACATATTCGAATGGGCGCACCCTGGTTTGAAATAGAATCTTTTGTAAAAGAGAATAACGTTGCGGTTTTTTCATCAAATTATACATATTACGCTGACATGAGTATGCGAGTTATGGAAGTATTGGCTTTTTTGGTGCCTAAACTGGAAATTTATTCAATTGACGAAGCGTTTTGTGATTTATCTGGAGTAAGTTCTACATACGATTTGACCGAATTTGGGTTTTACCTTCAAAAGGAAATAATGAAACGTTGTCATCTTCCCGTTGGGGTAGGGATATCCACAACAAAGACGTTAGCTAAACTAGCTAATTTTGCAGCAAAACAATGGCAAAAAACCGGGGGGGTTGTTGATTTAAGTTTAAAGGACAGACAACAAAAATTGATGTCTCTTGTTCCTGTCGCTGAAGTCTGGGGAATTGGTCGAAAATTATCAAAAAAACTCCAGTTGCTTAATATTAATACCGCGTTAGATTTGAGTCGCTTGCCGCCAGATGAGGCTAGAAAATTTCACTCTGTTGTTTTAGAAAGAACGGTCAGAGAGTTAAACGGTATTTCATGCTTAACATTAGAAGAGCAACAAAACCCAAAAAAACAGATAATCTGTTCTCGTTCATTTGGTAATAAAATTACTAATTTCGATTTTGTTAGGCAAAGTGTCTGCGCCCGCGCAGAGCGCGCCGCCGAAAAATTAAGAGAAGAAAAGCAGTTTTGCAAATTAATCAATGTGTCTATTCAAAGCAGTCGATTCTCAAAAAAAACCGGCGGTTTTTATCGCTATGGCTCACAAAAACTCACTTACCCAACTCAAGATAGTCGAGATATCATAAAAGCTGCTACCAATATATTAGATAACATTTGGGTAGCAGATATTGAATACAGTAAAAGTGGTGTTATGTTGAGTGATTTTTACGATTCTGGTGTGAAGCAGCTTTCCCTTTTTGAAACAGAAAAACCCTATAAAAATAGCGATATATTGATGCAACTTATTGATGAGATTAATCGCTCTTCACTGGCACAAATTGGATTTGCAGGTAAAGGTAATGCAGAGAAAAAATATCCCTGGAAAATGAAAAGGCAATACCTATCACAGAAGTGGACGACTGATATCAATCAGACTGCTATTGTTAAATGTTAAACAAACCCATTTCCACAATCCCTTAATCTGATTTTTTACCATATTTCTGCTTGAGCCACATCCATGGCTCAATGGGATTTTTAGATGACCACAGTCCAATATTTGCTTATCGTGCCTTTTTCTCGAGAGCCAAAAACCCAAAATTAGTCGCCTTCCCATGGTACCGATATACCCACGCCAAGCCGGATTTAATCTGTTCGGCATTGATGTTTTTTTCTTCAATGATTAAGGTACCCAACCAACGTCCAAACCTATCCTTTTTGTCTGTCATCACTTCTACCTGCTTTTTCGCGCTCAGGTGAAGCAGGTTTTGTTTTTAGCGTCTTCCAAAGGGTTGACCTAATTCAGGCGCATCAATACCAATGAGGCGCACTTTGACCCGTTTGCCTTCCGTGAGGACGAAAACGGTATCACCATCAACGACGTTAACAACACGCCCAGAAATATTAAAGTAAAAACAATTTAAACTTTAATTCCCAGCCATATTTATTCATACAACGATAAAAAAAATCATTACGCTGATATTCATTAACATCCTTAATCTTTGTTTCTGTTAAAAACATAGGTTTTTGATTTTCATCTTTCTTATCTTTTCTCCCAAAAGACTCACTTGATATTGAAAAATCGGGGTATCCAAATTTTGTTTCTTGTACCCTTTCATTTTTTACGGGGAATTCTTTTTCTGATTGTGTTTTACAAAGATTTTTCGCAAAAGAAAAGTCTTCAGCATTAACGGTATTTTTTTCCCACTTATTGGTACAACCAAAAATAAGAGTTGATAACATCATAGCTGCTAATGAAATCCTCATATCTATCCCTTCTTAATGGTGATTATGTATTTTCAAAAAACAATATCACTATCACATAACTGATATCACCCAAGCAATAAGTTATTTTTGATTTTATCTAAAACTATTTTTTCTTCTGAAAGAATTTATTTTTGGAGGGCTATCTAACTTTGAGATCAAAGCCAAAACGTTATACAATTGTTTAAGATTAAAATTTTCATCTGATAGATAGGAGATAATTTTGGGCAATCGATGATCAACTAGAGCGTTCTACGCCGGAACCGCCTAAATTTTCGAAATAGGTTTTTTCGATGATCTTTCGCAACTTAAATAACGGCATCTGCAATACCTTGAGCTCGTCAAACCATCCAATTTTCAAAGCGAACACGAATATCCACAAATATCTACTTGGTTAATATAAATTAGCAGTACAAAATGTTCGAATAATATCTAGTGGATCAGGTTTAGATATTTCCAAACAGAGTTGAAAATCGCTTGTATACAATACTGAGCTGTTTTTTGAAGGAATTGAAGAGAAGGTAGGGGACAAAAAAACACCTCTACCAGAGACCTGATAGGGGTGACTTACGAAGCTCTATTAACTCATGTTTGATATCTTGCTTAAAAACATTTCCACCTTCAAATTTAATCTGTTTTTGCCATAATTCAACTTTTAAATTTTAATAAGTGAACAAATCGGATGAGTTAAAAATTTACAGTTCTTCATTGAAAGCTCTCAGTTCACCCTCACTGACGGATTACGGCACCGTAATGGAATAACGCCCTTGCATATTGATATGGCCGCACAGCAATAGGGACAGTTTTTCAACATCTTCATCGTGAACCGGATAACCTTCATGCCTGAGCTGCTGAATTGCGGCATCCATGTAAATCGTGTTCCACAAAACAATAATATTTAGCACCAGACCTGACGATCCTAACTGATCTTCCTGGCCTTTACGGTAAGCCTGTGTCAGTTCTCCCCGTTCACCATGAAAGACATTCTGGCCACTGCGTGGCGACCCTCTCCACGGTTGAGTTGTTGCAATGTTCTTCGCCGTTTGTTTTTATCGTCGAGGTAAGTCGGGTAGTTTGCGGTAAAGTGCAGGGAACTACGTTAAGGCATTTTATGTATTAAAGTCTGGACTTCGGTTGACAATTATTTTTTTCTAATTGTAGTCTGAGGTCAGATATTATGAATATTAAAGCTAAACGAGATATTGCGCACAAAACAAAGATCTTAAATCATACTCGTGAGAGCAAAAACGTTGCTAAAACTTGTCGCCATTTTGGGATAAGTAGAGAAACCTATTACACATGGAAAAGAGCTTACGAACGAAAAGGCGAGAAAGGCTCAATCAACAATAAACCTTGCCCTGAAAAATCCGACGACAAGAGTTGCAAAACATATTGAGGGGCTCGTTATTTACTTGCGTACAACTTATCATTTTGGTCCCCAACGGATAGCTTGGTATCTTCTCCGGTTTCACAACATAAAAATATCACGCTCAGGCTGCTACTATGTCCTTCTAAGAAATAAGCTAAATCAACTCCCTCAAAAATCAGCGAAGCCGCTTTAAGCCTTTATTTTAACGCTATCAAAAACAAGTACCCGGTCACCATGTTCAGGTTGATGTGAGATTTTTATTTTTTTATGCGCCAGATGGGCAAAGAATCAAACGTTTTCAATATACAGCAATAGATGATGCAACGCGCATAAGAGCACTTAAAATTTATGAACGACATAATAAGGCGAAAGCAATTAATTTTATTAATTATATCGTTTATAAATTTCCTTTTAGAATCAGAACTATTAGAACTGATAATGGTCACGAATTTCAATCAAAATTCAATTGGCATGTGCATGATTTAGGTATGGAGCATGTTTATATCAAGCCAGCTACACCCAGATTAAATGGGAAAGTAGAGCGCTCTCATCTCACCGATAAGCAGGATTTTTATTAGTTAATTGATTATAAAGATGATGTCAATTTACATGAAAAATTACCAGAACGGGAAGCCTTTTATAACTGTCATCGGTCCCCATTCAGCTCATGCTGGTAAAACGCCTTATGAAGTGTTAAAAAAATAAACTAGGTCTATAAGATCAAATGTCAGCCGAGGTTTTGAGTGACACAACTAATACAATTTAAATTACTAAATCAACGTTAGGATCAAAAGTACCTATTATATCAACTAGAAAATCGCTGATTACATGATCCCCTTTTATATATAATCTATAAAGATGATCTGAATATTCCTTAACTTCTATTTTACCCACGGTGTATGAAAAATTTTCTATCAAATAATTTTTAGTTTCGTTCTGTGATCTATTAACCATTTTTATTGATGAAATATCTATCTTGTCGATACTAGATTGGAACCCTACGATGATATCGTGTTTTATTGGTGTTGACTCTTCAGTTGATAAATAAACAAAATAGTCCTGTTCAATTATTTCATATTTAGTTGCTATTTGATTTGTTAAATTACTAGATGAGTTATTGGTTATAAGATTATCTATATTTGCTGAAATATTTTGCTGCTGATTGATTTGACTTTCAATTAATTGTATTTCTTCTTTGTTCAAACTTGATATATCATAATTTTTAGCCTTTATTTTTTCATAGGCAGAATTAAAATTTAAGGTTTGTTTATTAATTCCATCCCCCCAAAGATAGTCTGCTCCTATACCTCCATAAATTATGTCAACCCCAGCTCCACCTTTTATAATATTATCAAGGGTGTTACCAATAATAAGATCATTTCCATATCCTCCAATTACATTTTCGATATCTGTACTGTATGAGATTGAAACATTCTTTATCAATCCACCAACATCTGAGAATGCTCCTGGATTTATGTCAATTCTTTGATCAAAAAAATATTTGGAATAATCTAAAGTGTCGATCCCACCAGAATCGACAATACTGCAAATTGTTGGTACTAATGGATCGTTACAAGAGTAATAATCTTTACCTGTATTTGAATTAAAGCCATATGTAGAATCTTCAATTCTGCTGTTACTTTTTCCATAAAGTCGTTGTAAAGCGCCAATATCGTCAATTAATGGAGATGACGCATATAGCCCTTTGAATTGAGCTCCTGTAAATGTTTCTGACCAATAACTCATTACTGTGTATTGTCTGGAGTCTTGTAAATAGCTTGCATCTTTTGAATAACTTATTTTAACATTCTGTGAGGCATCATAATTACTTGGATGAGACAGCCCTAATGCATGACCTATTTCATGTACAAAAGTGTGTCTACCGTAATTACCTAATTGGGGATATAAGATTTCAGAATGATTTTGAATATTAAACCAACTTTGACCTTCAGAATAACTTGTATTTGGTAAAAACGCAAATGCTTGATCTTTGTTGTTATTTATATTTCCGAATTGCAGATTAGTATTTATATTATCAGATGGGACAAATTTAAACTTTATGTTAGCCACATCTTCCCATGCGGCTAGAGATTGAACAATTTCTTCTTTTTGCCAATCTGTTAAGCTGATTGATTGAACAATTCCTTCTGAGTTAGCAATATCCCAATTGTTAAAAGAATATGTTATTTCACTTGATGAACCAAGAATATTTCTTCCATTCCAAGTGGTATTTTCTCTTGAAATCTGTTCAGCAGCTTTTATATTGTCTAAAGATTTTTTAGTATTATAATATTGATCATGGTTGATACGGATGTTTTCATTTATATAATTTAATAATTCTCTAGTTGCTTGAGTTCTAGGAAAGATTTTATTTTCCAAATTTTTAACATTAGGAGGTATAATTTCATCTATAGGCAATTTGTACTCTATATCTAAATTAGCACTTGGCATTTTGAATCTTACATGAGAGTTATTATGTTGGATATTTGTATTCTGAATACTTTTACTACTATTTGCATTTGATGGCTTGTCTTCAACCTTACAAGAGTAAATATCAGAAATTACTTCACTATCATTTGTTTTGATATGTATGTAACTTTTACCCATAATTTGCACCTGTAGTTTATAATTTATTTAAATGTTATATAAAAAATTCCTTAATAGTGCTTTTATTTAAACACTCATTTGAAAATTATTTATTATCTAATTATAGTCAATTTAAAAAAATATCAAAATTTTACCAATTTAAGTTGAGATTTAAGTTGAGTTTTTTTATGAATTATTTAATTACTAATTTATAGTTAAATAATTTTTTTAGGGATAATTTTTCATGTTAGAGAATATAGGGGTCAGCTTGGAAAACGGAAAATATCCTACGCTAAGCTTATTTTTTGTACCGACCTATATTAACTGCACGCAACGGACGGTATTTACCTGAGCCCAACTTTAGATTATTCCGCCAGATATAATCACCACTTAGATTGATATGCTCCCAACCTAGAGGGGATAAATGAGAAATTAATGCCTCATGAATCTGAATTCCTTTTCGTTTTAAAGATTCGATAGCTCTTTCTATATATACGGTATTCCACAACGTAATCGCCGCTGTTAACAATGTTAACCCACAGGCACGATAGCTTTGATTTTCCAGACCTCGATCTCTGATTTCGCCTAACCGGTGCATAAAATGGCTCGTGCTAGGGCATTGCGAGCTTCACCCTTATTTAAACCTGCTTGCACTCGACGACGTAGCTCAGGATCGCAAAACCAATCCAGCATAAACAGCGTTCGTTCGATACGACCGATTTCCCGTAATGCTTTTGCCAGACCATTTTGTTTGGGATAACTCGCCAATTTTTTTAACATTAGCGACGCAGTGACTGTTCCCTGTTTAATCGAGGTTGCCAGCCGAAGTACCTCATGCCAATGTTTTCAATTTCCCGGATATCCAGACTCGTCGAGGATATCAGCGACTGTAGCCCCGGGTATTGTTTTGCTTTCCCTTTGATAAATAGTTTCTTTTCAGGAAGATCCCTGATCCGAGGGCAGAATGCAAATCCCAATAAATGCATAAGTGCGAAGACATGCTCAGTGAAACCAGCTGTATCGGTATAATGCTCTGTAATTTCCAATTCACTTTCGTGATACAACAAGCCATCAAGTACATGGGTAGAATCTCTTACTCTGCTAATGACTTGAGTATAAAATGGGCTGTATTGATCTGAGATATGAGTATAAATCTGCACACCAGGCTCTGGGCCGTATTTTAGATTTACATGTCCTGCATATCGACCATGACTTCCAACCCGAAAATTTTGCCCGTCAGATGATGACGTTGTACCATTTCCCCACACGGCTGCCAGCGGGCTCTTTTTTTGGTATTCACCAGCTCAGCAAGTGCAGCTGAATAAGTTTCATCTCTGATGTACCAAGCTTGAATACCTTCGAGTGATGATTTTGTTGTTCCTGGGCAGGACTGAGCCATTTTCGTTATCCCCAAATTGATACCATCTGCAAGGATAGTCGTCAGTAACAACTTTTTTGTTTTGGGTCTGACGTGATTATTTTTGAGGTGAGTAAAGTGGTGGGTAAATCCACTCCAACCGTCCACTTCATCTAATATTTCAGTGATTTTTGGGCGAGGTAACATGGCATAAACGAGGTCAGCAAAAGGAGAAACGTCTGAAGGAACGCTGTCATCAAGTGGCGTTACTTTTACACCATTTTCTGATATATCAACATCATGCAAATCTCCCGCAATCGCCATCGCATTCACTTCTTCCAGACGTGATGATAACAGCGCCATACGTGAGCTAAGGTATTTTTGGCAATCTGTTGGAATGGCGAGTGGTAACTGAGTCTCTTTGAGTAATTTTTCAAAATCAGCGGAAGGAATAAGATAATCGTCAAAATTCTGGTAGCGTCGCGACCCTTTACCCAGATATCACCCGATCTTAATGCGCCTTTTAGCTCATTAAGGACACAAAACTCATAGTATTTTCGGTCAATCCCCGAGGGGTTATGACCAATTTTTCCAGTTTTCAGGGATAAAATTTATGGGCGCGGATGGCGGCACCTTTCGGAGTTGTTTTCGGTATATTTCTTTAAGGGTCTCAAGCGCTTCACTAAGTGACAGCGCTGTAGGAGTTGCCTTGAATTGCAATGCTGATAACATACGGGGGCATATTTACGCAACGTACTGTATTTTTCGGTGATCAGATTAAGAGGCTCAAAATTATCCTTTCGGGCTAAAACTGTGTTTCTTCCAGACTGGCGACAAATTCTGGCCAAGGAAGTACGCCTTCTATTGCAGTCCAAGGATCATCCCCTGATTCTCGTGCATTTAGCAGAGCCTGCCCAACGGTAAGATATTGCTTTAACTTACTCTGAATGAGTTTTCCTGTTTTTTGAAGTCGTTCGGCCTGTGTACGCTTTGCTCTACTGAATAAACTGCCCAAGATACGTTCATGTAATTCGATAATTTCATCAGTCAGTGTGGCCCTTGCTTCTGAGATAACACAAACCAACATGGCGTAACGACGTGTCTCGGAGAATTTAGCCAGATCCCTGCTATTCATTTTTCTACCTTCTCGAGCCAATTTGAGCAGTCGGTTTTGGTGAACGGAAAGCGAAATACCTTCAGGTAAAGCCAATCCCTCAATAGCATTTAATCTATCAATATGCTGCAACACATTTTACCATTAATTTTCCCCGGAGGTTGAAGCAGCCAAGCAAGACGGCTTAGTTGTTCATCCCTGAGATCAACAGATTATCTAAGGCTGTTTTATGTTGTGGTTCCAGTTGCGTTGTCAGTGCTGTAAACACTGCTCTATCCGCAATTGTCGTGGCTTCAGCAAGGGTCCTCTCAACCACATCAATGGAAGGGAAGATAACATTATTATTATGTAGCCAGATGAGCATCTCTTCAGCAAGGATCAAACCTTTGTCGGTTCGCATAGCATGAGGATATAAATGACTAATGCACATTTTTTGCAAAGGCTTACTGAATGGCACTAATTGTAAATAGCGATAGAGCTCGGCAAGGTGCTCCCAACGGGTTTCCTCTCTAGCAGCGTACTTTTGCCATAAATCAGGATTGAGTTTCAATCTCTCTGCCACTCTGGATAGAATACCATCGTGGGGAAGCGCATTTTTATCTGGGGTAAAACCCAGCCCTCGTAGATAACAGAGTAAAATTGCAAAGCCTAAACGGTTAGGGTCTTCGATGTTTTTTAATGAGAATCAGATCTTGCTCATTTAAAAAACATATTCGTGCGAGCAGGATGTCATCATCAGGTACAACCAGTAAACGTTCTTTTTCATCACTGCTCAGTATTTGTCGTCGTGGCATCAATGCTCTCCCAGAATACGGACATAGCTCGCTCTGATTTTCAAAATATAAGCCTATTAAGAAAATGTTTTCTGTTTAACAATGCGTATAACCGTTCGTTCAGAAACACCACATAACCTCGCAGTATCTCGGATGCTCTGCCTATTATTTACTCGAAGTTCAATGATTTTTTCATGCAATTGATGGTCAGCCTGACGCCCCCTGAATTTACCTACCGCCTTAGCTTTTGCTATACCTTCCTGTTGTCGGCGGCGACGATCCAGATAATCTTTTCTAGCGATAGCAGCCAGCATGTCTAACATCATCCCGTTAATAGCTTTAAGCATAACAAAGGTAAACTCATCGCCAACATTTGACGTCAGAGCTATATGGCTTGTTGGAAGATCCAAACTAACAACAATAAGGTCTTTTTCCTGGATAAGACGTTTTAATTTTTCCCAACCCTTTTCATCTAGGCGTGAAAGACGATCAACCTGTTCAATGAGAATAATGTCACCAGATGCTGCATCATCAAGCAAACGTAAAAGTTCTGGTCGTTGGAGTGAGGCCCCAGATACATTTTCAGTGTACCAACTGGCCATGCGAAACCCTTTTTCTTCAACGAAAGCTTTCATCCTATTTTTTAGCTCGGAGAGCGTCCTGTTCTTTGTTGATGCGCGGAGATAACCATGAATGTACATTTTCACCCATTGATGACGTTTAAGTGGTGATCATAATGTATATGACAGATAAGTAATGATCTAATAGAAAAATGTCAACCCATTAGCTTGTGACAATGGGGTGTACTCAAATGTCATGCGTGGTTAGGTTTTGAGTTTACAATGATGAGGTGAAAGAGAAGTGGTTAAATAGGTAAAAGAATTTAGACAATATCAATTTGTACATAAAATAGCCTTAGCGTAGGATATTTTCCGTTTTCCAAGCGCAC